>DATGHU010000043.1 GCA_035307765.1 bacterium
ATCCCCAACAGAACGGCCGCCATGAACGCTTGCACCTCACGTTGAAGAAAGAAGCCACCAAGCCGGCCGCCTCCAACTTCCTGCAGCAGCAGGCGCGCTTTGACAAGTTTGTCGACATCTTCAACAACGAGCGCCCGCACGAAGCGCTGAACATGCAATGTCCGGCCGACGTCTATCAGCCGTCCCCCCGCCCCTACACGGGCTTGCCGGATATCGATTATCCGCTGCATGACAAAACGATCGTGGTGACCCGGTGCGGTCGCATCTGTCTCGGCGCGATCAAGATCAATGTCAGCCAGGTCTTTGCGGGACAAGCCGTCGGCATTAAAGAAGTGCACGACGATATCTGGCTGGTCAGCTTTATGGATTATGACTTGGGATACTTTGATCTGGAGACGCGCGTACTTGAACCGCTCGACAATCCGTTTGGGCCGAAAGTGTTACCCATGTCTTAGGTACAAAGTGTTACCTATGTCTCCGGGCTGGACCCATCTGCGACTGGCGGGCGCGCGGGGACTTGAACCTCGGACCTCTTTCATCTGACCGATAGGTGCGAAGCGGGACGAACTCGTCGGAATTGTTTTAGATATAGGCCTTCAGAGGCGTGTCATGGAGTTGCTGTCGTCCAGCACACCCTGATTTAGGAGGTGGTGCTCCTGAACCTCACCCAAAAGCGGGCACACTCCAGCTGTGATCGTTGGGGAAATCCACTCAGCCTCCCCGAATGACGAACCGCGGCCTTGAGGCGACGTGGGCTTATCACACCGGGACCAAACACTCCTCCACAAGCGTCCGCAGCGGCGGTCATTACTTGGACTGGAAAAACCAACCCCTTCCCTTCAAAATATACTCTACTCTGGAGCCGATCCCGCTGCCGCACGAGATCCCGCCATCGGCCGCCACAGCGCTGGACGCCATTTCGGCTACGAGCGTCCCCACGGACGGCGACCGCATCCCGGACCTCCGGACCCTGGCACGGCTCCTCTACTTCTCAGCCGGCATCACCAAACGCCGAAAGTACCCTGGTGGGGAACTCTTCTTTCGGGCGGCGGCCTGCACCGGCGCGCTCTACCATATCGAACTGTACCTTGTCTGTAGGGAGCTAGTAGACCTGAAGGCGGGCGTGTATCACTTCGCCGTCCACGACTTCGCCCTACGGAAGCTGCGGCAGGGTGACTTCCGACGCGAGGTGGTGCAGGCAGCGGCGGGCGAGCCCGCAGTAGCAGCGGCACCCGCGATCCTCGCCTGCACCAGCACGTACTGGCGAAACGCCTGGAAGTACCAAGCCCGGGCCTACCGGCACTGCTTCTGGGACAGCGGCACCATTCTGGCCAACCTGCTCGGGGTCGCGGCCGCGAGCGACATGCCGGCGCGGGTGATCGGCGGTTTTGTGGACGGCGCTGTGAACCGCCTGCTGAGCCTCGATGCGGAGCGCGAGGTGACTCTCACCCTCGTGCCGCTGGGGCGTGGTGGTACGCTCGCAGGGCCGTCACCGAAGGTCCACCCGCTGGCACTTGACATTACGCCCCTGTCGAAGACGGAGGTAAATTATCCGGAGATCCGAACCATGCATGCGGCGTCGTCGCTCGGGAGCGAGAAGGAAGTGGCCGCCTGGCGCGGCCGTCCGCCGAGAGCTGCGCTGCCTGACCCCACGGGACGTCTGTTCCCCCTCGGGCCCTTCAGCGAGCAGGAGCTGCCCCGCGAGCCGATTGAACGGGTGATCCCGTCGCGGGGCTCAGCTCGACGGTTCGCCCGGGAGCCTATCACTTTTGCCCAACTCTCCACAATACTCCACCGAGCCACCCGCGGACTCCCTGCTGATTTCCTCGAGCCTGTCGGCACGACGCTCAACGACCTCTACCTCATTGTCCATGCCGTGAGCGACCTTCCCTGCGGTGCCTACGTGTTTCGACGGGATCTGACCGCGCTCGAGCTGCTGAAAGAAGGAGACTTTCGGGTCCGGGCCGGCTATCTCGGCCTCGAACAGGCGCTGCCGGCCGACGCCAGTGTGGACGTCTTCTTCCTGGCGGACCTCCGGCCCATCCTTGAGCGGTTTGGCAACCGCGGCTATCGCGCCACTCAACTGGAGGCCGGGATTGTTGGAGGTAAGCTCTACCTCTGCAGTTACGCCCTCGGGCTCGGGGCCAGCGGCCTCACCTTCTACGACGACGACGTGACCGCGTTCTTCTCCCCCCACGCCGAAGGAAGGAGCGCCATCTTTCTCGTGGCGTTGGGGGTACCGGCCAAGAGACACCGCCGGGTTAGCTCCGAAAGCCGGTGGGGGAAGGTGAATCCGTGAGAGCAGCCGTCGTGTCGCCCGATGACGTCACCGCCTGGTTCCTGTTTGCCGACCCCTTCACCCTGGACGCCGAAGGTCTGCTGGTCGCGTGGTGGGAGGCCTATCCCGGAACCCCGATGGTGGGCGGTATGGCGTCCGGCGACCTCCGCCTCCGTCGTACCCATGTGTTTCTCAACGATGAGGTGTACGACCGCGGCGCCGTCGCCATGGCCCTCGGGTGACCATATGGAGTGCGCACGATCGTCTCGCAGGGATGTACTCCAATCGGCGCGCCATGGACCATAACGGGCGCGACCGGAAACGTGATCGAAACGATCGCCCAACTGTTGACCTTGACGCTCCATAATAGCTGAATGCGCTACCGGAAGAAGAAGCCAGCGATCAGCTGGTAGATTTCGTCGTGATAGATGTCGGAATGGTGGCCCGAGAATAGGTAACCCGGGCCTGTAGCCGCGTGGAGTGGGCTGAGGTCGGCTGCTATGAGCCTCTCTGTGAGCGGTACGACTGCAGGGTAGGTGAAGCCCGGTCCCACGGCAATGGCTCCCGCGCCGCCGAACTCCGTCTGCGTCACTGCGCTCGGTCCAGCCGCACCGAGCGCCGATACGGAGCGGCCGGAGAAAAGGTTGACCAGTCTTTCAGCGATAGGGTACCACCTGCCGAGCGACGTATCGCCGTCCGACCGCGTCACCAGCAGCCGCAGATTCAGCTTCGAGGCGTTTCCGTACATCCCGTTCGGGTCGAGTTCGTCGCTGTTGAAGGCGGCTTGCAGGAGCACGACGTCCAGCGCGACGGCAGGGGGGACCTGGGTCCCATCCTTCGAGATCTGTTCGAGCGCCGAGCAGACGACCCGGCAGCCGAAGCTGTGCCCGAGCAGATGCAAGCGCAGCGATGGTGGAGCCGCCAGGGCGCTCAGCGCCTCGAAGATCATCCGCAGCAGCGCGTAAACGCCGTGCTGCCCCACGACGTCTGCCCGCTTCCCCATCGAGTAGAACGAGAGCGTCGACGGCCACTGCACCGCGGTAGCGAAGGACGACGCTGGCAGGTGTGGGAGCGTCGGGGACGTCGCGCCGATGAGCAGCAGCTGCTTGGTGAGCTCCATGGAGAACCGGTTATAATCCGCGACTGCGCCCGTCGCGTCCGTCCACCACCCATGCGAGTACACGAAGACGTCGGTGAACCGGAACGGCGGCGACATCGCGTCTTTCAGAATGCTTCCGATATCGGGATCGAGAATGATTCCGTTCTCATTGATGGGAGCGGTGATGAAATTTGACATGGGCGTCTCCTCCTCGCGTCGTCGAAACGCAGCTGCCCGTTGACTCAAGCGATGTCTCCAGATCGCCTGGGTAGGGCTGCCTAACCGCCGAGGAGAAGTTGCATCCTAACCTTGAAGCCTGGGTTTGAGCGCCGGCGGAATCGACTTCTCTGGACGTGAGGCCGAGGTTGCGACCCGCAACGCAAGCGACGGTGTCGATGAGGCCAGCGCCGGTATGGCCGGCGGCAGCAGCTGGCCGGCGATCAGCACGTCCAGCTCGTCGCCCTGGAGTGACTCCCGCTCGAGCAGCGTTTTGGCGATCCGCACGAGCGCCTCCTTGTGCTCGGTCAGCACCTGCCGGGCCCGACTGTAGCACTCGTCGATGATCCGCCGGACCTCCTTGTCAATCTCGTACGCGATCTCGTCCGAGTAGTTCTGGCTCTCGAAGAGATCCCGGCCTAGGAACACCGGCCTGTGCTCGGTGCCGAGCGTCAGCGGGCCGAGATTGGCGGACATTCCGAACTCGGTCACCATCTTCCGCGCCAGCTCGGTCGTCTTCTCGAAGTCGTTGGCGGCGCTCGTCGTAATCTCGCCGAAGACGATCTCCTCGGCCGTCCGCCCCCCTAGCATCACCGTGATGCTCGCCAGGATCTCGGCCCGCGTCAGCGTGTACTTCTCCTCCTGCGCCAGCTGGATCACATAGCCGAGCGCCATCCCCCGCGGCAGGATCGTCACCTTGTGCGGCGGGTTCGCCTGTGGTACCAGCTTGCCCAAGAGCGCATGCCCGCCTTCGTGGTACGCTGTGAGCTCGCGCTCCTTGGGCGAGAGGATGCGGCTCTTTCGCTGCGGCCCGGCGATCACCCGCTCGATCGCCTCGTCGAACTCCGGCATCCCGATCCGCGTCTTGCCCCGCCGCGCCGTCAGCAGCGCCGCCTCGTTCACCATGTTCGCGAGGTCCGCCCCGCTGAACCCCGGGGTGCGCCGCGCCAGCACGTCCAGGTTGACGTCCGCGCCGATCGGCTTGCCCCGCACGTGCACGTCCAGGATCGCCCGGCGCCCCTTCGTGTCCGGGTTGTCGACCACGATCCGGCGGTCGAACCGACCCGGACGCAGCAGCGCCGCGTCGAGGATATCGGGCCGGTTGGTCGCGGCGATCACGATGATTCCCGAGTTCGGATCGAACCCGTCCATCTCGACGAGTAACTGGTTCAGGGTCTGCTCCCGCTCGTCATTCCCGCCACCGAAGCCTGCGCCCCGCTGCCGGCCCGCGGCATCGACCTCATCGATGAACACCAGGCACGGAGCGCTCTTCTTCGCCTGATCGAACAGGTTGCGGACCCGGGCCGCGCCGACGCCGACGAACATCTCGACAAACTCGCTGCCGGAGATCGAGAAGAACGGCACCCCGGCCTCCCCCGCGATCGCCTTGGCGAGCAGCGTCTTGCCACCCCCCGGCGGGCCCACGAGGAGCACACCCCGGGGGATCTTGGCCCCGAGCGCCTGGTACTTCTTTGGGTGTCGGAGGAACTCGATGATCTCCTCCAGTTCCTCCTTGGCCTCGTCGATTCCGGCCACATCATCGAAGGTCACCCGGGTCTTCGCTTCGGTGTGGAGCCGGGCGCGGCTCTTTCCGAAGGACATCACCGGGTTCGACCCCGGCTGTGCCTGCCGGAGCATCAACATCCACAAGCCGACGAGCAACAGGAACGGCAACAGCATCTCCAGCAAGCTGGACCACGGCGACGATCGCGACGATGGCGCGACCGTGATCGTCACGCCCTTAGACTGCAGCAGGGCAATGTACGAGAGGTCGCGTGCAGGCACATACACACGAAACGAATGGCCGTCCTTGAGCTGGCCCGACACTCCCCCGTCGTCGACGGTGACCTGGATGATCTGCCCGCTGCGTGCCTTGTCGAGGAAGTCGCTGTACGAGATCTCCTGTGGACGGGTGTGCTGGTGGTAGCGCGGTAGCATGAGGTAGAGCACGGCCACCAGGATCAGCGCCCCAACGAGCAGGCTACGTAGGTACTTATTCACGATGCTCCATTCTTCCGCTTACAGCACCCGTTCCATTCATCCAATCTTTCCCGACACCTTCGCGATGGTCGACCAAAGGGCCACCCGATAGCTACGTTCAACGATCCCTTCCGATCGTTAGCACTCCGACCATGTCATGGGGTCCCAGGCCGGCTTACCTCTCGTGATCGTCCGTGGCCTTCTTGAGGAAGAGGGTCAGAAGGTCGATCGGAACGGGAAAGATCACCGTGGAGTTGTGCTCCGTCGCGATCTCGGTGAGCGCCTGCAGGAACCGCAGCTGCAGCGCCACCGGTTGGGTGGCCATCTTGGTGGCCGCCTCGACGAGACGCCCCGCCGCCTGGGACTCGCCCTCAGCATTGATGACCTTCGCCCGCCGCTCCCGCTCCGTCTCCGCCTGCCTCGCCATCGCCCGCTTCATCGTGTCCGGCAAGATGACGTCCCGCACCGCGACGAGGGTCACCTTGATCCCCCACGGCTCGGTGGTCTCGTCGAGGATCAGCTGGAGCTGGTGATTGATGCGGTCCCGCTGGATCAGGAGTTCGTCCAGCTCGTGCTGCCCGAGGACGCTCCGCAGCGTGGTCTGGGCGACGAGGTAGGTGGCCCTGGAGAAGTTCGCGACCTTGACGACCGCGTCTTCGGGATTCACGACCCGGAAGTAGACCACCGCGTCGACGGTCACCGGGACGTTGTCCTTGGTCATCATCTCCTGGCGCGGCACGTCGAGGGTCACGACTCGTAGGTCCATCTTGATCATCCGGTCCACGATCGGGATGAGGAGGATCACGCCCGGCCCTTTGGCGCGGAGCAGCCGGCCGAGCCGGAAGATGACCCCTCGCTCGTATTCGCGGGCGATCTTCACCACGAAGGACAACAAGGAGAAGACCACGATCGCCATGATAACGATGACCACGGGAATGAGTGTCATCATGCTGACGCCCCCTCCTTCACCCGTAGTTGAATCTAATGACGTGATCTCCTCCCACCCCTTGCATGCTTGATCGAGCAAGCGGTTGTGGATCCAGACTGTCAATGAGCCAGGCTGCCCCTTCGATGCCCGGAAGGCGGCGTCGAGCTCTTCGTTTGTTCGCGCCCTTGTGACAGAACCGGGCGTTCATTTGCGTTGAACACCCTAGACTCAGTGAACGCGGAACACCGATCGTGTGCTTTCGATATACTGCGTGTGATACATGTCCCAACGAGGTGGGCCAGATGAGGCGGTACGAACGAGAACCGCATGATCCCAATCAAGAACTTATTGAGGCCATCGAGAAGTTGCGCAAGGCCGTTGAGGCCTTAACGGAGCATGTAGACTATCTCGACAACGGCATTTCGGTGTTGGTGGATGAATTTCGGCTCACACAAAAAAAGGGCCAGTAAGGTTCTTTCATGGGGGAGATCCTTAAGGTGTCTGCCACCTCGAAGCCCAAGGGCGTTGCTGGTGCGCTGGCGGCCGTGCTGCGCGCAAAGGGCTCTGTGGAGCTTCAAGCCCTCGGTGCGGGCGCGGTAAACTAGGCGGTCAAAGCGATCGCGATCACCCGCGGATTCGTTGCCCCCAACGGGATCGATCTGGTAGCGATTCCCGCATTCACCAAGGTGGAAATCGAGGGTGAGGAGCGCACAGCCATCCGTTTTCTGGTCAAGGCCCGCTAGGCCTGGCCTTGAGCACGGCGTGGCCAGATCTTCCGACGGTCGCGCATTCGCGTTGAGATGAAGGTCTTTCCGCGCCGGAGCGCTGGTGGACTACTTCGCGAAGCTGGGTGACGCGAAGATCAACGTGACCGCGAACAGCGCTATCGCTGCCGGCGCCGGCAGGTTCGGAGCGATGCTCTGGGTCAAGCCGCGTGATGTGAAGCGGGCAGCGAAGGCGCTCGGCGTCGGCTAAGATGCTGGGACCGCTCATTGGGCTCCTGCACAAGCGCTGAGTTAACAAATCGCCTCTCTCGTCGGTGGCGGCGTCAAGCTCGGGAGCCGTGCGGACAACGCGGCGCTCGCCTGCGCCGGTACGCATGAACCAAACTGACTTCCGTTTCGTCCCGATACTGCACTTTCTCTAACTCCCAATCATCGAAGTCGATAAGATGTAGCTCTCTCGCAAGGGCTATGGCCCTGAAAACCGTTCCGCCATCGGTCGTCTCTAGAAACTCCATGGCGGACCGGAGAATGGTCTCCTGGTCTTCCGGTTCTCGTGCCTGCATGCGGGATCGGCGCTCACGGTGGCAGTTCGTGCGTTTTCGGATACCCCTTCAGAATGACAGACCAGGACCTCGTCGACGGGCACGCCGGGTCCGTAACTGTACCGCCGGCGAGCTAACGCAACCCCCGATTCTGCTGGTCAAGGCGTTGCGCGAAGTGCTTGACTGCAGGCTCGCCAGCGGCGTTCGGCATCATGATCAGGGACCTCTCGGCGTGAGGGCGCGGGTTCTCGCGGCGTTCGTCGGGGACCTGGGAGTCGGGTGTCATTGGACGTGCCGACTGCTCCGTCGTTTCCTCTAGCCCCCCGGGGATCTCGATTCCCACGTTGTTGTGGACGTGGGAGTCACCAGGGCCTCCGGGGTCCTGGAATGGGCGGGCTCTCGGTACGATCTTAGATGATGCGACGATAAGGCCGCTGGTAAGATTTCAGATGGCGCGATTCGCCTTGCCATTGCCCGTCACCCGTAGTACGTTGGGCATGAGAGCGGCCTCCTCACATGGTGTCTGAGTTGTCGTCAACGATTCCATGCACCATGCCGGAGCCGCTTCGTGCATTCTCCACGCACTATAGCACACCCCCCTTTGGGCGCCCGCAGGGGACACGGGGGGTTCCAGCCGGGGCCCTTTCAGCGTCAGCGGACGTCGAGGGCGTCGCGAAGGGCGTTGCCGATGAAGAAGACTGCCCCAACCGTGAGGGTGACGATGCACCCCGGAGCGGCGCCCAAGATCGGGTTGCTGACGATGTAATCTTCGGCCCCGGGTCATGAGATTGCTCCCGGTGGGGATCTCCGGCGGGAGGTCGAAGCCGAGCCACTATAGCGGGCCGGGAAGAAAGCGAGATATGACGGGCGCGCGATGCCGGGCGTGTGGTATCAAAGTCGGGGTTGGATTTCTTACACCGACTTTGAATCGGATCGGGCTTTGTGACGATTGCCAAAGGTCGGTTGAGCACGGCGTACTCCGGGAACATGATGGTCAGATTGAATGGTGGAACCCTGCACTCCGCATACAACGAGATGGACGCGGACGACGCGGCATCATGGCACACTGGACCGTGACGCAGGCCCCCAGGCAGAGAGGGGCTCACTCGCGAGATGCTTGAACGATTCACGGAGCGTGCCCACCGGGTGGTCATCCTCGCCCAGGAGGAGGCGAAGCGCCTCAACCACGGCGCGGTCGGCACGGAGCATTTCCTCCTCGGCCTGATCCGCGATGGCGAAGGGGTCGCCAGCAAGGTCCTCGAGTCCCTCAAGATTAGTCCGGAGCGGGTGCGGGCGGAGATCGAGAGCGCGATCGGGCGCGGGGAGCGCACACCGTCCGAGGAAGTCGCGTTCACACCCCGGGCCAAGAAGGTCCTCGAGCTCGCGCTGGACGAAGCCCGGCGGCTCGGGCACAATTACATCGGCACCGAACACCTCCTCCTTGGGCTGATCCGCGAGGGCGACGGCGTCGCCGCACGCGTGCTCGAGGCGATGGGGGCCGATCTGGAGCGCGTCCGCTCCCAGGTCGCCTTCCTCCTCGGGGAAGAGGGCACCGTCTCCTCCACCAAGCAGGCCAGCAAGACGCCGATCTTGGACGAGTTCGGCCGGGACCTGACCAAGCTGGCTCGGGAGACCAAGCTGGACCCGGTGATCGGCCGGGAGCGGGAGATCGAGCGTGTCATCCAAGTGCTGTCCCGCCGGACCAAGAACAACCCAGCCCTGATCGGCGAGCCGGGCGTGGGGAAGACCGCGATCACCGAGGGCCTGGCCCAGCGGATCGTCCGCGGGGGCGTCCCCGAGAGCCTCCGGAACAAGCGGGTGGTACAGCTCGACCTCGCCGCCCTCGTCGCCGGCACAAAGTACCGCGGCGAGTTCGAGGAGCGGATGAAGAAGGTTATGGAGGAGATCCGCAAGGCGCAGGGCGAGGTCATCCTCTTCGTGGACGAGCTCCACACCCTCGTCGGCGCCGGGGCGGCCGAGGGAGCGATCGACGCCAGCAACATCCTGAAGCCGTCGCTGGCCCGCGGCGAACTGCAGTGCATCGGCGCGACGACCCTCGACGAGTACCGCAAGTACGTCGAGCGCGACGCGGCGCTCGAGCGGCGCTTCGCGCCGATCCTCGTCTCCGAACCGACCGTCGAACAGACCGTAGAGATCCTCCGCGGGCTCCGCGACCGGTACGAGGCGCACCACGGCGTCAAGATCGGCGACGACGCGCTGGTGGCCGCGGCCCAACTCGCGGACAAGTACATCTCGGACCGGTTCCTGCCGGACAAGGCGATCGACCTGATGGACGAGGCGGCCAGCAAGGTCCGGCTGCAGGCGAGCTTCCTGCCGCAAGAGGTGCGCCAGGCGCTCGAGAAGGCCGAGCGGGCCCGCTGCGAAAAGGAAGAGGCGATCAAGAACCAGGGCTTCGAGAAGGCCGCGAGCCTGCGCGATAAAGAGAAAGTGCTCCGGCAGAAGCTCGAGGAACTGGAGAGCTCCTGGAAGACCGACACAGGGCGGGATATCACCACTGTCACCGCCGATGACATCGCGGACATCGTCTCCAGCTGGACCGGGATCCCGGTGATGCGCCTGGTCGAGGAGGAGACGGAGAAGCTCCTGCGCATGGCGGATGCGCTGCACACGCGCATCGTCGGTCAGGAAGAAGCCGTGCAGGCGATATCCCGTGCGGTACGCCGGGCGCGGGTGGGACTCAAGGACGCGCGCCGGCCGATCGGGTCGTTTATCTTCCTGGGGCCGACCGGGGTGGGCAAGACCGAGCTCACGCTCGCGCTGGCCGAGTTTATGTTCGGCGATGCGCAGGCCGTGGTCCGGATCGACATGTCAGAATACACCGAGCGGCACACGATCTCCCGGCTCGTCGGCGCGCCGCCGGGCTACGTGGGGTACGAGGAGGGCGGCCAGCTGACCGAGCAGGTGCGGCGGCGGCCCTACTCGGTCGTGCTGCTCGACGAGATCGAGAAGGCGCATCCGGAGATCTTCAACGTCCTGCTCCAGATTCTGGAGGACGGGCGGCTCACCGACGCGCAGGGCCGGACCGTC
>DATGHU010000045.1 GCA_035307765.1 bacterium
GGTGATGCCGGGGGACAACGTGACGTTGGAGGCGGTGCTGATCACGCCGATCGCGTTGGAGGAAGGGCAGCGGTTTGCGGTGCGGGAAGGCGGGCGGACGGTGGGGGCCGGGGTGGTCGCCAAGATCATCGAGTAGACCCCTCGCGCAACACCCACATCTGGGCGGCGCGCGGGGGGATGGGAGGAGCGGGGGATGGCGCAAAAGATCCGGATCAAGCTCAAAGCCTACGACCATAAGGTCCTTGACCAATCCGCGGAGAAGATCGTGGACACGGTCAAGCGCACCGGCGCCCGGATCTCCGGACCGGTCCCCCTGCCGATCGATCGCAACGTCTACTGCGTCATCCGTTCGCCGCACATCGACAAGGAATCGATGGAGCATTTCGAACTCCGCACCCACAAGCGCCTGATCGATATCCTCGAGCCGACCTCCAAGACCGTGGACGCCCTGATGCACCTCGATCTGCCCGCCGGGGTGGACATCAAGATCAAAGTCCTGGCCGGAGCGGAGTGACCCCATGCCTGCATTGCTGGGCCGGAAACTCGGAATGACCCAGATCTTCGACGAGGCGGGCAACATGGTGCCCGTGACCGTGGTGGAGGCCGGGCCGTGCCTGGTCGTCGGCCTCCGCACACCCGCGCGCGAGGGCTACACCGCCGTGCAGTTGGGGTTCGGCGAGGTGGCGGAGGCGAAGATCAGCAAGCCCCGCCGGGGGGTCTTCGCGAAGCGGGGGCTTAAGCCTCAGCGGGTGATCCGCGAGATCCCGGTCGCCGAGGGTGAGCAGTTCGAGATCGGGCAGGCGATCAAGGCCGACGTGTTCGCCAAAGGCGATCGCGTGGACATCGTCGGCGTGAGCAAGGGCAAGGGGTATTCGGGGACGATGAAGCGGCACAACTTCGGCGGACAGCGGGACTCCCACGGGGTCAGCCTGATGCACCGCGCGGTCGGCAGCATCGGGTCGAGCAACATCGCCCGGGTGTTCAGGGGCAAGCGCATGCCGGGACGGTTGGGCGGAGCGCGCGCCACGGTCCGCGGCCTGCGCGTGATCTCGGTCGACCTCGACCGCAACGTGCTCCTGATCCGCGGCGCCCTGCCCGGCCCCCGCGGCAGCCTGCTGCTCGTCCGGAAGGCGGGAGTCGCGCGCGCATGAGCATGGTGGCGGTCTACGACATCCAGGGCAAGCAGGTCGGAGAGGTGGCCGTGCCCGAGGCGTTCACGGGCACCCCCCACACCGCGGTGCTCCACGAGGCCGTCGTCTGGCAGCTCGCCGGACGCCGCCGCGGGACGCACTCCACCCTCACCCGCGGGATGGTCTCCCGCTCCACCCGAAAGCTGTACCGGCAGAAAGGGACCGGCCGGGCCCGCCACGGTGGGCGGGGGGCGCCGATCTTCGTCGGCGGCGGGATCGCCTTCGGGCCGCACCCTCGGGACTACAGCTACCCGCTGCCGAAGCGGGTCCGACGGTTGGCGCTGCGGTCGGCGTTGTGCGCCAAAGTGGCCGCGGGGCACCTCGCCGTACTCGACCGGCTGGACCTGGAGGGGCCCAAGACCAAGGTCCTGGCCGGGTTGGTGCGGGGGCTGGGGTGGGAGGCACCCGCAGGCCGGCGGGGTGCCGTGCTGCTGATCATGGCCGGGCCCGACCAGGTGGTGCGTCGATCGGTCGCCAACCTGCCGGGGATGCGCGTGCTCCCCGCCACGGCGCTGAACGTCCACGACATCCTTGCCTGCGAGCATCTCTTGGTGACCCGAGAGGCCCTTGAGCGGATCACGGAGGCGTTTTCGCGATGATCGACCCCCGGACGGTCATCCGGCGTCCCATCGTGACGGAGAAGAGCATGCGCGGGACGACGATGAACAAATACACGTTCGAGGTCGATCGGGTATCGCCGAAGCCGGTGATCCGGGATGCGGTCCAGCGCCTCTTCCGGGTCAAGGTGACCAAGGTGAACGTGATCACCATCCCCGGGCGGGAGCGCCGGCGCGGGCAGCATTACTACCAGGAGCCGGCGCACCGCAAGGCGATCGTGACCCTGGCCGAAGGCGACAAGATCGACCTGGAGAAGCTCGGCTGATGGACGATCGGCGGAGCGTCACGGCGGCGGGGAGGCCTCGGTACCGGCGGGGACCCCTGGCCGACCTCGTGCCTCGGCGCGAGACCGATGCCGGACGGAGCGGAGGCCTGATCGTATGGGCGTGAAGAAGTTCAAGCCGATCACCCCGGGGCGGCGGTTCATGACCGTTTCGACCTTCGAGGACATCACGTCCACGGAGCCCGAACGGGGGCTGATGCGGCCGCTGACGTCTCACGGCGGCCGAAACGCGCAGGGCAAGTTGACGATGCGGCACCAGGGGGGCGGGCACAAGCGCCGCTACCGGCTGATCGACTTCAAGCGGGACAAGGACGGGGTCCCGGCCAAGGTCGCCACCATCGAATACGACCCGAACCGATCGGCCCGGATCGCGCTGCTCCACTATCGAGACGGGGAGAAGCGGTACATCCTCGCCCCGGTCGGGTTGGGGGTCGGAGACGTGGTGGTGTCCGGCCCGCAGGCGGAGATCAAGCCGGGGAACACCCTCCCGCTGCGCGCCATCCCGCTCGGGACGACGGTGCACAACCTGGAGTTGCAGATGGGACGGGGCGGGCAAATGGTGCGCAGCGCCGGCACGGCCGCCCAGGTGATGGCGAAAGAGGGAGACTACGCCCAGGTCCGGCTGCCCTCGGGTGAGGTGCGGATGATCCACCTCGACTGCCGGGCGACCGTGGGCCAGGTGGGCAACCTCGACCACGAGGCGGTGACGATCGGGAAGGCCGGGCGGTCGCGGTGGTTGGGCGTGCGCCCGTCGGTGCGCGGCGTGGTGATGGATCCGTCGAGCCATCCGCACGGGGGCGGTGAGGGCAAGTCTCCGATCGGGATGCCGGGGCCGGTGAGCCCGTGGGGGAAGCCGACGCTGGGCTACCGGACGCGGAAGAAGGCGAAGCCGAGCACGAAGTTTGTGGTCCGGCGCCGGAGTCAGGCATGAGCGCGGCGTGCCGGCGGTGGGGCTGCGCGGGGAGGCGCTCGTAGCATGGGGCGTTCGATCAAGAAGGGACCGTTTGTCGACGGGCATCTGCTGGAGAAGGTCCGGGGGCTCAATCGGTCGCGCGAGAAGCGCGTGATCCGGACGTGGTCCAGGCGCTCGACGATCATCCCGGAGATGGTGGGGCACACCATTGCCGTCTACGACGGGCGCAAGCACGTGCCGGTCTACCTGACCGAGAACATGGTCGGGCACAAGTTGGGGGAGTTCTCGCCGACCCGCACGTTCAAGAGCCACGGGGCGCGGGTGGAGAAGACCACCTCGGTGAAGCCGGCGGGCCCCGGTCCGTCCGCGACGGCGGCGACGCCCGCCCCGGCGTCGTGAGGGAGGGGAGCTCATGGAAGTGAAGGCCGTCGCTCGGTACGTGCGCATCTCCCCGCGCAAGGTTCGGCCGGTCATGGACCTGATCAAGGGGAAGGCGGTCGACGAGGCGCTGGCGGTCCTGCAGTTCTCGCCCAACCGGGCGTCGCGGGCGGTGGCGAAAGTGGTGAAGTCGGCGGCGGCCAATGCGGAAAACAACCTCGAGCTGGCCCGCGACACGCTGCATGTGTCGCGGGCGTACGTCGACAGCGGCCCGAGCACGCGTCGGATGCAGGCGCGGGCGCGCGGCCGGGCGGACGTGATCAAGAAGCGGAGCAGCCACATCACTGTCGTGGTGAGCGAGTAGGAGGCGGCCGGTGGGGCAGAAGATCCATCCGATCGGATTGCGGCTCGGGATCATCAAGGACTGGGAGTCCAAGTGGTACGCTGAGAAAAACTTTCCCGACCTCATTCAAGAGGATCAGTCCCTCCGCCGCCACATCAAGAGAAAGCTCGGACGTGCCGGCATTTCGCGGGTGGAGATCGAGCGGACCGACAACCGGGTTCGGATCACCATCCACTCCGCCCGGCCGGGGATCATCATCGGTCGGGGCGGGACGGGGATCGACGCGCTGAAAAAAGAGCTCGATGCGCTGACCGGCAAGCAGATCCAGCTCAACGTCCAGGAAATCCGGCGGGCCGAACTCGAGGCGGCGCTGGTCGCGCAGAACGTGGCCGGCCAGCTCGAGCGGCGGGTGGCCTACCGGCGGGCGATGAAGCAGGCGGTCGCCCGCAGCCTGCGCAGCGGGGCGAAGGGAATCCGAATCTCCTGTGCCGGACGCCTCGCCGGAGCCGAGATCGCCCGGTACGAGTGGTACCGGGACGGACGGGTGCCCCTTCAGACCCTCCGCGCCGATATCGACTTCGGGGTGGCGGAGGCGTTGACGACCTACGGCCGGATCGGGGTGAAGGTGTGGATCTACCGCGGCGATGTGCTCCCGGAGCGTCGCCGGCCTGGAGAACTGCGGGGCCGCGCGGGAGAGACCGTGGTGCTCCCGTCCCGGGCGCCGCGGGTGATGGTACAGAGGAGGCCAGACGCGCATGTTGATGCCCAAGAGGGTAAAGTTTCGTAAGACCCACCGCGGGCGGATGCGCGGCGAGGCGCACAGCGGCGCGTCCGTGGCCTTCGGCGAGTTTGGACTCCAGGCGTTGGACCGGGGGTGGATCACAGCGCAGCAGATCGAAGCGTCCCGCCGCGCGGTGACCCGGTTCATCAAGCGCGGCGGCAAGCTCTGGATCCGCGTGTTCCCGGATAAGCCGGTGACGAAGAAGCCGGCCGAAACCCGGATGGGCAGCGGCAAAGGCACCCCGGAGTTGTGGGTGGCGGTGGTGCGGCCCGGCCGGGTGATGTTCGAACTGGCGGGCGTGAGCGAAGAGATCGCCCGCGAGGCCATGACGCTGGCCGGCCACAAGCTCCCGATCAAGACGAAGTTCGTCCACCGCGCCGAGGGGCAGGTATGAGCGTGGGGGAGTTGCGGGAGCTGAGCGAGGCCGAGCTCAACAAGCGCCTCAACGAGGCCAGGCAGGAGCTGTGGACCCTGGGGCTGCAGCGGGCGTCCGGCAAGTTGCTGAACCCGGCGCGGGTGGTCCTGGTGCGTCGGACCGTGGCCCGGCTGCTGACCGTGATGGGCGAGCGGCCGGCGCCCGGCGGGAAGCGTCCGGCAGGAGGGAGATCGTGATGGCGGAGCCTGAGCGCCGGCGGGCCTCCCGGAAAACCCGGGTGGGCACCGTCGTGGCCGACAAGATGCAGAAGACGGTCGTGGTCGAGATCGAGCGGGCCGGCCGTCATCCGCTCTACAAGAAAATCGTCCGGCACAGCCGGCGGTTCAAAGCGCACGATGAAGCGGGGGAGGCCCATCTCGGCGACAAGGTGCTGATCGCCGAGACGCGGCCCTTGAGCAAGGACAAGCGGTGGCGGGTCGCGCAGGTGCTGGAGCGGGCACGCTAGTGGACCGGGGGCGCTCAGGCGACCACCGCGGAGGGCGCGCCCGTGCGCCCCGCCGGGCTCCCGCCCCGGCGGCGGGCGCCGTGACAGAGGAAGTGGAGATGGAGGGGCGGGGATGATTCAGAACTACACCCGGCTCCGGGTGGCGGACAACACGGGAGCCCGGGAGATCATGTGCATCCGCGTGTTCGGGGGGTCTCGACGACGGTACGCCGGGATCGGCGACGTCATCGTGGCGACGGTCAAGCAGGCGATCCCCAACAGCGCGGTCAAAAAGGGGGAGGTCGTGCGCGCCGTGGTGGTCCGCACCACCCAACCGACGCGCCGGCCGGATGGATCGTACATCCGGTTCGACGACAACGCCGCCGTGCTGATCACCGATCAGCAGAACCCCCGTGGCACCCGGATCTTCGGGCCGGTGGCGCGGGAGTTGCGGGACAAGGCATTCATGAAGATCATCTCCCTGGCGCCGGAGGTTCTGTAGATGCGGACGGGAGTGCACGTGCGACGCGGCGACACGGTCGAGGTCATCACCGGCAAATACCGGGGGAAGCGCGGGAAGGTCCTCCGCGTCATCCCCAAGGACGGCCGGATCATCGTCGAGGGGATCATGGTGGCGAAGCGCCACATGAAGCCCAACGACAAGATGCCCTCGGGCGGGATTGTGGAAAAGGAGATGCCGTTCGTCGCCGGCAAGGCGATGCTGGTGTGCACGCGGTGTGGACGCGCGGTTCGGTTTGGGCACCGCGTGATGGATGACGGGGCCAAGGTCCGCGTCTGCCGTCACTGCGGCGAGATCATCGACAAGGCCTAGGGAGCGGGAGATGGCACGGTTGCGTGAGCGGTACAAAACCGAGATGGTCGCCGATCTGCGGAAGCGGATGAACTACACCAACGTCATGCAGGTGCCGCGGGTGGAGAAGGTGGTCATCAACATGCGCGTCGCCGACGCGCTGCAGGATCAGCGCCACCTGGACAAGGCGGTGGAGGAGCTGACGCTGATCAGCGGCCAGCGGCCGGTGATCACCCGTGCCCGCCGGTCGATCGCCGCGTTCAAGCTGCGCGCCGGGAACCCCATCGGCTGCAAGGTCACCCTCCGCGGCGAGCGGATGTACGAGTTCCTCGACAAGCTGTTCAATATCAGCCTGCCCCGGATCAAGGACTTCAAGGGGCTCCCCACCCGGTCGTTCGACGGGCGGGGCGGGATGAACATCGGGATTCGCGAGCAGTTGATTTTTCCGGAGATCGAGTACGACAAGGTGGACAAGATACGCGGAATGGACATCTCAATCGTGACCACGGCGCGGACGGACGAGGAGGCCAGGACGCTGCTCCGGGCCCTCGGCCTGCCGGTCCGCGAGGGGGCGAGTTAGCATGCCGAAGAAGTCCCTGCTCCTCAAATGGCGGCGGCCGCCGAAGTTCAAGGTGCGCCAGTACAGCCGGTGCCGGTCCTGTGGCCGCCCCCGGGCGGTGTTCCGGAAGTTCGGGCTGTGCCGGATCTGCCTGCGCACCATGGCGCATCGCGGGGAGATCCCCGGTGTGGTGAAAGCGAGTTGGTGAGGTGACGCAGTGGGTGTGATCACAGATCCGATCGCGGACATGCTGACCCGGATTCGGAACGGGCTCGTGGCGCGGCATCCGCAGGTGATGGTCCCCACGTCGAGGATGAAGTTGGAGATCGCGAAGATCCTGAAGGCGGAGGGGTTCATCGCGGATTTCCAGCGGGACAAGGACCATCCCGAGATGCTCCGCATCCAGCTCCGGTACGGGGAGCGCAAAGAGGGCATCATCACCGGCCTGCGGCGGATCAGCCGGCCCGGCCTCCGCATCTACGCCCGGCGGGCGGAGCTGCCCCGGGTGCAGGGCGGGTTGGGGGTGGCCATCCTCTCCACCAGCCGCGGAGTGATGACCGACCGTGAGGCGCGCAAGGCCGGGGTGGGGGGAGAGATCCTATGCTTCATCTGGTGATCGGGCGGGTCGGAGACGGTCGGGGAGGGCGGGGCGATGTCGCGAGTCGGTAGGCTCCCCATCGGCATCCCCTCCGGCGTCGAGGTCAAGATCGCCGACGGCCGGGTGGGGGTGAAGGGCCCCAAGGGGAGCCTGGAACGGGTCGTGCACCCGGTGATCCAGGTCGCCCTCGAGGGGGGCCAGATCGTCGTGACACGGCGGAGCGACAACCGCTTCGACCGCGCGCTGCACGGGCTGACCCGGGCCCTGCTCGCCAACATGGTGACCGGCGTCACGAAGGGGTATCAGATCACGCTGGAGATCCAGGGCGTCGGCTATCGGGCCGTCAAGCAGGGGGCCAACCTGGCCCTGCAGGTGGGGTTCTCTCACCCGGTCGAGCTGAAGCCCCCGGCCGGGATCACCCTGGACGCTCCCGCGCCGAACCGGATCCTGGTCAGCGGGATCGACAAGGCGGCGGTCGGCCAGATGGCGGCGACGATCAGGGCGCTGCGGGAGCCGGACCCGTACAAGGGCAAAGGGATCCGATACGCCGGTGAGCGCGTGCGGCGCAAGCCCGGTAAGGCGGGCAAGGCGGCCGTCGGCGCCGCCAAGGCCTGAGAGGGTGGGGCATGATCAAGCACAAAGATCGTAACGCGTCCCGCCAGCGGCGGCACGTCCGGATTCGCCGCGGCGTCGCGGGCGGCCCGGACCGGCCGAGGCTCTCCGTCTTCCGGAGCTTGGCCCACATCTACGCGCAGGTGATCGACGACCGCAGCAAGAGCACCTTGGCGTCGGCGTCGTCGCTGGATCCCGAGATCCGCGCGGACGCGGCAAAGGTGAAGAAGGCGGAGGCGGGCAAGCTCGTCGGCCAGTTGATCGCGCGGCGGGCGAAGGCCAAGGGGATCCGGCAGGTCGTATTCGATCGCGGCGGCTACCAGTACCACGGCCGGGTCAAGGCGCTGGCCGATGGGGCTCGAGAAGGCGGGTTGGAGTTTTGAGCGCCCCGGGTCCCGCGCAGGTCGGCGGGCAGGGCGCAGATGGGATGACCGCGGTGAGCGTGGGGTAGGGGGAGCGGATGCCGAGAACCAAGGGGAAGCTCAAAGGCAAGGGTAAGGGGAAGGCCAAGGGGAAGCTGCGCAAGATCGAGGCGCCCCCGGCGCAGAAACCCGCCGGGCTGGAGTACCTGCACCGGCGCGTCAACGCGGACACCGTCAACCTCACCACGGAGCGCGCGATCTGGATCAACCGCGTCGCCAAGGTGACCAAGGGGGCGAAGCGGTTCAACTTCAGCGCCCTCGTCGTGGTCGGCGACGAGCACGGGCATGTGGGGATCGGCCTCGGCAAGGCGGGGGAAGTCCCCGACGCGATCCGTAAGGGGACGGAGGACGCCAAGAAGAATCTGATGGGGGTCTCGCTCAACGGCACCACGGTGCACCACCAGATCGTATCCGCGTTCGGCGCGGCCCGGGTGCTGCTGCGCCCCGCCGCGCGGGGAACCGGCGTCATCGCTGGGGGGCCGGTCCGGGCGGTGCTCGAGGCCGCCGGCGTCCGCGACATCCTCACCAAGTCGCTCGGCAGCAGCAATCCCATCAACCAGGCGCGCGCGACCCTGAAGGGGATGCTGGACATCCGGGATCCGCGCGACGTGGCGAAGCAGCGGCACAAGACCGTTGAGGAACTCATCGGCCGGAGGGCGGCCCAGTGGCAGAGCGCGTGAAGTCGGCCGCCCCAAAGCAGGTGAAGCTGACCCTCCGGCGGAGCCTCATCGGGCGCCCGCCGGGTCAGCGGCGGATCGCCGAGTCGCTGGGCCTCCGGCGGGTGGGGGCCACACGCGTGCATCCGCTCACCGCGTCGGTCGCCGGGGCGGTCAGGATGGTCGGGCACCTGGTCTCGATTGAAGAGGTGACGCATGGCAAAACTGGGTGACCTGCGGCCGGCCCGCGGCGCCCGCCGGTCCTCGCGTCGGCTGGGGCGGGGGGGATCGTCTGGGCGGGGCAACACCGCCGGTCGAGGCAGCAAAGGGCAGAAGGCACGGTCGGGCGGGCAGACCCGGCCCGGGTTCGAGGGCGGCCAGCTCCCGCTCGTGAAGCGGGTCCCCTACCGGCGGGGCGTTCGCGGGGCGGGGAGCGACATGGTGGGCGGCGGGCCGCGCCCCCGGATGGGGATCGTGAACGTCGGCCGGCTTGGGGTGTTCCCGGCCGGCAGCGAGGTCACCCCGGACCGGCTGCGGGAAGCGGAGCTGGTGCACGAGCGCCGGGTGAAGATCCTCGGGACGGGGGAACTTCCGCACGCCCTGGTCGTCAAGGCGCACGCGTTCAGCAAGGGCGCCCGGGCCCGGATCGAGGCCGCCGGCGGCACGGTGGAGGTGCTGGCATGATCCCCGGGTTGGCCAACATCCTCCGCATCCCGGACCTCCGCCGGAAGTTCTTGTTTACGATCGGTATGCTGGCGATTTTCCGCCTGGGCTCGCACATTCCGGTCCCCGGGGTCGACGTCGCACGGCTGCAGAGCCTCTTCAACCAACAGGGGAACGTCTTCGGGTTCATCGATCTGTTCGTCGGCGGCGCGCTGTCGCGGTTCGCCCTGTTCGCGCTGGGAGTGTTCCCGTACATCACGGCGTCGATCATCTTCAGCCTGCTCGAGGTCGTCTTTCCCCGCCTGAAGGAGATCCACCGCGAGGAGGGCGAGGCGGGCCGGCGCAGGATCGGCCAGTACACCCTCTACCTCTCGGTGGTCCTCGCCGTGATCCAGGGCGTCGGCCAGACGATCCTGATCCGGAACCTCGGCGCGCTGCCGGATTCCCGGCCGATCGTCTTCGGCGAGATCGTGGCCACCCTGGTGGCGGGGACGATGGTGCTGACGTGGATGGGCTCGATCATGACCGAGTACGGGATCGGCAACGGGGTGTCCCTGATCATCTTCGGCGGGATCGTTTCCCGGCTGCCCAATCAGCTCTCCCAGACGATCGGCCTGGTCAAGGTGGGCGAGGCGTCGATGTTCCGCGCGATCGCCGACGTGGCGGTGATCATCCTCAGCATCGTCCTGGTGATCATCGTCACCCAGGCCGTGCGCAAGGTGCCGATCCAGTACGCCAAGCGCATCGTGGGACGCCGGATGGTCGGCGGGCAGACCACCCACCTGCCGATCCGGATCGCCTCGGCGGGGGTGATTCCGATCATCTTCGCCATCTCCGTCCTGCAGTTCCCGCAGACGATCGCGCAGTTCTCGGCGATCCCGTGGCTGCAGCGGATCGGCACCGCGCTGAGCATCAACAACCCGCTGGGGGCGGGGGCCTACTTCGTCCTGATCATCGTCTTCACGTACTTCTACACCGCGGTGAGCTTCGACCCGGAGGACGTCTCCGATAACATCAAGAAATATGGCGGCTTCATCCCCGGGATTCGCCCCGGCCGGCCGACCACCGACTACCTGATGCGCATCCTGGAGCGGCTCACCCTCGTCGGCGCGCTGTTCTTGGCGGTGATCGCCGTCGGGCCGATTCTGCTGGGTCGGTTCACCGGCCAGCTGACGCTGTACCTCACCGGGACCTCGCTGCTGATCGTGGTGGGGGTGGCGCTGGAGACGATGAAGCAGATCGAGGCGTACGTCCTGATGCGCCACTACGAAGGCTTCATGAAGTGACGGGCGCCGCATGAACCTCGTGTTTATGGGACCGCCCGGTGCCGGGAAGGGAACCCAAGCCGCGCTGTTCCACGATCGCTACGGGCTGCCGCACGTGTCCACCGGGGACATGTTCCGAGCGGCGGTCCGCGACCAGACGGAGGTCGGCCAGCGGGCCCGGGAGTACATGCAGCGCGGGGACCTGGTCCCCGACGACACCGTCGATGAGATCGTCCGGATCCGCCTCAACGAGTCGGACTGCAGCGGTGGGTTCATCCTCGACGGCTACCCCCGCACGCTGCCCCAGGCCGAGTCCTTGGACGCGCTCCTCGCCGAGCGGCACGAGAGCCTCGACGCGGTGGTCTCGTTCGAGATCCGGGACGAGGTGCTGCTCCGGCGGCTGACCGGGCGGCGGGTGTGCCCGCGCTGCGGGTCGATCTACCACGTGGACCACAAGCCCCCCCGGGACCCCGGGCATTGCGATCTCGACGGCGCCGCGCTCGTCCAGCGCAAGGACGACGCCCCGGATACGGTGCTGCACCGCATCCAGGTCTTCCGCCAGTGGACGGCTCCGCTCGTCGACTACTACCGAAATCGCGGGTTGTTCCTTGCCGTGGACGCCGAGCGGCCGGTGGGGACCGTGCACGAGGAGATCCTCGAATTCGCCAAGACGCGGGCGGGGCGGGTATGATCGTGCTCAAGTCCAAGACCGATCTGGTCGCGATGCGCCGCGCCGGGGAAGCGGCGGCCCAGGCGCTGCAGGCCGTCATCGGCGCGGTGCGCCCGGGCGTCACCACCGCGGAGCTGGACCGGATCGCCGAGGCCCGGATCCGGCGGCTGGGCGGGGTGCCTTCGTTCCTCGGCTATCGCGGGTTCCCGGCGAGCATCTGCGCGTCGGTGAACGACGAGGTCGTCCACGGCATCCCCGGGCCGCGGACGCTCCACGACGGTGAGGTGGTCAGCCTGGACCTCGGGGTGGTGATGGACGGATTCCACGGGGACCTCGCCCTGACGGTGGCCGTGGGGGAAACGTCCGAGGCGGTGGCGCGCCTGCTCCGGGTCACGGCGGAGTCCCTGCGGGCGGGCATCCGCGCGATTCGGCCGGACGGCCACCTCGGCGACGTGAGCGCGGCGATCCAGGAGTACGTCGAGCGGCACGGCTACACGGTGGTGCGGGAGTTTGCCGGCCACGGGATCGGCCGCAAGCTGCACGAGGAGCCCCAGGTGCCCAACTACGGCCGCCCCGGGAGCGGCGTCGTCCTGCGCCCGGGGATGACGCTCGCCATCGAGCCGATGGTCAACATGGGCACCGCCGAGGTCGTCATGGACCCGGACGGCTGGACGGTCCGGACGCGGGACCACAAGCCGTCCGCGCACTTCGAGCACACGGTCGCGGTGGGGGAGGACGGCCCCAGCATCCTCACTGGACTTCCTGTCGGCGGACCGGTATAATGAATCTTTGCTTGGTTGAGAAGGATTCCTCCGCGGGTCTTCTGGGGCGCCTCGCCACGTCGCGCTCGGGTCGTGATGCGGGCGTCGTCTACCTGGTGGTCGGGGCCGCGGGCCCGGGCCTCGTCCTTGTTGCCGACGGCCGGACGCGGTCGGTGTCCCGCCCCAAGCGGAAGAACACGAAACACCTGGAGCTGGGGGGAACCGCCCCCGCCGCCTTGGCCTCGAAGCTCGCCGCCGGGGAGGCGGTGACGGACGAGGAGATCCGGGCGGCACTTCCCGAGCGGGCGGTCGCGGGGTAGCCGATGGCGAAGAAGGACGTGATCGAGGTCGAGGGGACCGTGGTCGAGGTCCTCCCCAACGCGATGTTTCGAGTAGAGCTGTCGTCGGGGCACAAGGTCCTGGCGCATATTTCCGGCAAGATGCGGATTCACTTCATCCGGATCCTGCCCGGCGATCGGGTGAAGGTGGAACTCTCGCCCTACGACCCGACCCGAGGCCGGATCACCTACCGGTTCCGGTAGGGGGCGGCGGCGACAGCGGAGAGGGTGGTGGCACGGTGAAGGTGCGGGCATCGGTCAAGCGGATGTGCGAGAAGTGCAAGATCGTCAAGCGGGGCAACCGCGTGCTGGTGATCTGCGACAACCCCAAGCACAAGCAGAAGCAGGGGTAGTCGGCGCGGAGGCATCGCGGCTGAGGAGGCACGCATGGCACGCATCGCTGGGGTAGATCTTCCGAGGGAGAAGCGGGTCCAGGTTGCCCTGAGCTACATCTACGGCATCGGGCGGAGCCGGGCGAACGAGATCCTCCAGATCACCGGCGTCAACCCCGACACCCGGGTGCGGAGCCTCACCGATGAGGAGGTCACCCGCCTGCGCGAGGTGATCGACCGGAACTACAAGGTGGAGGGCGACCTGCGCCGGGATGTGGCGATGGACATCCGGCGGCTCGTGGAGATCGGCTCGTACCGGGGCCAGCGGCACCGCAAGGGGCTCCCGGTGCGGGGGCAGCGCACCCGCACCAACGCTCGGACCCGCAAGGGGCCGCGCAAGACCGTCGGCCGGGCCAAGCCGAAGGCGGCGACCGCGGCTCCGGCGGCGGCATCGTAGCACGGCGCCAGACGGCTCGAAGGGACGCGAAGACGACGTAGGAGGCGATGATGGCAAAGGGGCCTCGCGGCAAGCGGCGGGAGAAGAAGAACGTTCCGGCGGGCATCGCGCACATCCAATCCACGTTCAATAATACGGTCGTGACGATCAGCGACCTCCAGGGCAACGTCCTGGCCTGGGCGAGCTCGGGGACCTCGGGGTTCAAGGGATCCCGCAAGGGCACCCCGTTCGCCGCGGGCCTCGCCGCGGAGAACGCGGCGCGCAAGGCGATGGAGCAGGGGGTCCGCCAGGTCGAGGTCTTCGTAAAAGGGCCGGGCGCGGGGCGAGAGGCGGCGATCCGTTCGCTCCAGGCGGCCGGGCTGGAAGTCAACTTGATCAAGGATGTCACGCCCATCCCGCACGATGGGTGCCGGCCGCCCAAGCGGCGCCGGGTGTAAAAGGAGGGCGTATGGGTCGGTATCACGGTCCCGTCTGTCGGCTGTGCCGCCGGGAGGGCATGAAGCTCTACCTGAAAGGCGAGAAGTGCTACACCGACAAGTGTCCGGTGGCGAAAGACACCACCCCCCCGGGGATGCACGGGCCGAGCCGGCGGAAGCCGTCGGACTTTGCGGTGCGCCTCAGGGAGAAACAGCGGCTGCGCCGGTTCTACGGGGTGTTTGAAGCCCGGTTCAAGCGGTACTTCGAGTCCGCCGCCAAGGCCAAGGGCGTCACAGGCACCCGGCTCCTGCAGCTGCTGGAGACCCGGCTCGACAATCTGGTCTACCGCCTGGGGCTGGGCGCCAGCCGCAAGGAGGCGCGCCAGCTGGTGGCCCACGGGCACATCGTGGTGAACGGCCGCCGGATGACCATCCCGGCCTACCAGGTGCGGCCGGGGGCGGTGATCGCGGTCGCGCCGGGAAGCCGGGAGATGCCTCGGTTCAAGGCTATCGTCGGCACGCCGCCCGTGCATGGGATGCCGGGATGGCTGGAGTGGAGTCCCGACCGGTTGGAAGGGCGGGTCCTGACGCTTCCGGCCCGGGAGGACATCGACGTCCCGGTTCAGGAGCAGTTGATCGTGGAGTACTACTCGAGATAAAGGTCGAGGGAGAGACGAATGATTGAGCGGGAGACGGTCGTGCCGGCACCGGTGGTGCGCGTTCCAAACAGGGGGTTGGCGGACGTGTGGGAGACCACAAAGCCCAAGATCGAGTACGCGGAGCTCTCCGATACCTACGGGAAGTTCGTCGTCGAACCCCTCGATCGAGGGTTTGGCGTCACGCTGGGGAACGCGCTCCGGCGCGTGCTCCTCTCCTCCATCGTGGGGGCGGCGGTCACCTCGGTGAAGATCGAGAACGTCCTGCACGAGTTCTCGACGATCCCGGGGGTGGTGGAGGACGTGACGCAGGTGATCCTGAACCTCAAGGAGCTCTCGCTGAAGCTCCACAGCGACAAGCCTAAGCTGCTGCGGCTCGACGTCCGCGGGAAAAAGGACGTCCTGGCGGGCGATCTCCAGCCCGACGCCGAGGTGGAGATCCTGAACCCCGACCTGCACATCGCGACGCTGGACGGGAAGACCGCCCACCTGGCGATGGAGCTCGTCGTGGAGCGCGGGAAGGGCTACGTCCCGGCGGAGCGCCATCGCAAGAGCGAGCACGTCATCGGCGTGATCCCCGTGGACTCGATCTTCTCGCCGATCCAGAGAGTCAACTACGTGATCGAGGACACCCGGGTCGGACACGCCACCGATTACGACCGGCTGGTGCTCGAGGTGTGGACCGACGGTAGCATCCGCCCGGAGGAATCGCTGCAGGAGTCCGCTCGCCTGCTGATCGAGGACTTCCGGCTGTTCGTGGGCACCGCGGTCGGCCCCGATGTGGTGGTGGGCCCGGCGGCCGATGAGTCGAGCAAGATCGCCGGCATGCCGATCGAAGAACTCGACCTCTCCGTCCGGCCGTACAACTGCCTGAAGCGCGCGGGGATCAACACCCTCGGCGATCTGCTGCAGAAGACCGAAGAGGAAGTGGTCAACGTCAAGAACTTCGGGCGCAAGTCGCTCGACGAGGTCAAAGAGAAGCTCGCCGCGCTCGGCCTCGAGCTGCGCCGGAGGGGGGCCTGATGGCGCTGGGGCAGAAGGGGCGGCGGCTGGGCCGCGACACCGGCGCGCGGCTGGCCCTGTTTCGGGGCCTGGTTTCGGCGCTGATCGTCGAGGAGCGGATCGCGACGACGGCCTCGAAGGCCAAAGAGGCCAAGAAGGTCGCGGACCGGCTGATCGATCTCGCGCTGCGCAACGACCTCCACGCCCGCCGGCAGGTCGCCAAGCTCGTGCCCGACCGCGCCGTCGCCAAGCGGCTCTTCGCCACGATCGTCCCCCGGTATCAGAAGGGACGCGGAGGATACACCCGGATCATCCGAACGGGGCTGCGGCGCGGCGATGCGGCGCCAATGGCCCTGCTCGAGCTCGTGAAGTAACCGCGGCCGCCGGGGCCTCGCTCCCGGCGTCCTGAGGCTGTTCATGGTCCCCCCTCTGATCACGGTTCGGGACCTCCACCACACCTACCGCGCCGGCACGGACGCGGCCACCCCCGCGCTCGCGGGGATCGACCTCGACCTCCGGCCGGGAGAATGCCTCGCCGTCATCGGCGGCAACGGCTCCGGCAAAAGCACCCTGGCCAAGCATCTGAACGCCCTGCTGCTCCCGACCGCGGGGGAGGTGCGCGTCGATGGCATCGACACGCGCGCCCCCGACGCCGTGTGGGAGGTCCGCCGGCGGGTGGGGATGGTGTTCGAACACCCGGACAACCAGATCGTCGCCGCCGTGGTCGAAGAGGACGTCGCGTTCGGGTGTGAAAACCTCGGCCTTCCCCCCGCCGACATCCGCGCCCGGGTCGATCAGGCCCTCCGGACCGTCGGGCTCGAGGCCCTGCGCCGCCATCCGCCCCACCTGCTCTCCGGAGGTCAGAAACAGCGGGTGGCGATCGCGGGGATCCTGGCGATGCACCCCCGCTGCCTCGTGCTGGACGAGGCCACCTCGATGCTGGACCCTCAGGGGCAGCGGGAGGTGATGGGGACCGCTCTCCGGTTGTGCCGGGAGGACGGGCTGGCGCTCGTCCTCATCACTCATGCCATGGAAGAGGCCGTCTGCGCGGACCGGGTCCTGGTGCTGGCGGAGGGGCGGTGCGCGCTCCAGGGCACCCCGGCGGAGGTCTTCGCCAGGACGGCCGAGCTCGCCCGTCTGCGGATCGAGCCGCCCGAGATGGCCTCGCTCGGCCGGGCGCTGGCCGCGGAGGGGGTCGCGGTGCCCGCTAGCGTCCTGACGATCGACCAGCTCGTCGAGGCCCTCGCGCCCCGTCCGTGATCCGCTGCGAGCGTCTCACCCACGTGTACGGCCGAGGGACCCCGCTCGAGGCCCGGGCCATCACCGATGTGTCGCTGAGCATTGAGGCCGGCGAGTTCGTCGGGGTGATCGGGGCCACCGGATCGGGGAAGTCCACGCTCGTCCAGCATATGAACGGGCTGCTCCGACCGACCAGCGGGTGCGTGTACCTGGACGGCGTCGACATCCACGCCCGCGGCGTCGACCGGCGGCGGGTCCGCCAGCAGATCGGCCTGCTGTTCCAGTATCCCGAACAACAGCTGTTCGACGAGACGGTGGCCGCGGATGTGGCGTTCGGCCCCAGAAACCTGGGGCTCGGCGAGGAGGAGGTGGGGATCAGAGTTCGGCGGGCGCTTGAGCTGGTGGGGTTGCCCCCCGAGCGGTTCGGCGCTCGATCCCCGTTCGAGCTCAGCGGGGGCGAGATGCGGCGGGCGGCTCTGGCCGGGGTCCTGGCGATGGATCCGCGGATGCTGATTCTCGACGAGCCCACGGCGGGGCTGGATCCGCTGGGCCGGCGCGAGATCCTTGGGCACATCACCCGACTGCACCGCGAGCGCGGGCTGGCGATCGTGCTCATCACCCACAGCATGGACGCGGTGGCGCGGCTCTGCGGCCGGGCGTTCGTCCTCGACCGGGGGGCCCTCGTCGCCTCGGGGACTCCCCGCGAGCTCTTTGCCGACCCGGCCAAGCTGGAGGCGCTCGGGCTGGGCGTGCCGCAGGTCACGCAGCTGGCGCGCCGGCTTCGCGAGCGCGGGCTGCCGATCCCAGGTGACGTGCTCACCACCAACGAAGCGCAGCGCGCCATCCTCAACGCGCTGTCGGTGCGGGGCCGTGGAGCTCTTTAGGGGGCTCGTCTTGGGTCAATACGTCCCGGTGGACTCCATCGTCCACCGGCTCGACCCTCGGACCAAGATCCTCGCGACGCTCGGGCTGCTCGGTGTGATCTTCGCCATCCGCGGGTTCGGCAGCCTGGCCGTGTTGACCGCGGCGCTGGCCGTGGTCACCCTCCTGGGGCGGGTCCCGCCGGGCTACGTCCTCCGAGGCGTCCGCCCGCTGTTCTGGCTCCTGGCCTTCGCGTTCGTCCTGCAGGTGTTCTTCGGGGAGCCGGGGGGCCACCCCGTCGTTCACTGGGGCCCGGTTGTCGTGACCCGTGAAAACCTGGTCCAGGCGGCGTTCTACGGATGGCGGCTGCTGCTCTTGGTCTTTTCGACAACCCTGATGACGCTGACGACCTCACCGGTCGAGTTCACCGACGGCCTGGAGCGGCTCCTGCGGCCCTTCCAGCGCATCGGGGTGCCCGCCCACGATCTGGCGATGATGATGACCATCGCCCTGCGGTTCATCCCGACACTGCTCGAGGAGGCGGAGAAGATCATGAAGGCGCAGATGGCGCGCGGGGCAGAGTTCACCCGGGGCAGCCTCGCGCACCGCATTCGGGCGCTGATCCCCCTCCTGGTGCCTCTGTTCGTCAGTGCCTTCCGCCGGGCGGACGCGCTGGCCCTGGCGATGGAGGCCAGGTGCTATCGGGGGGGTGAGCACCGGACGAGGATGCGGGAACTGCGTCTCGGGGCGCGGGACTACCTGGCGTTCGCGCTGGTCGCCGCGGCAGGCATCCTCATCCTCCTGCCCTCATCGGTCTGGCGGAGGCTCCCGTGATGGATCGCACCGGTCCGCAGGGGGCCGCCCCGGTCCGTTAGCGATGCGCACCCTCCGCTTGGTACTGGAGTACGACGGAACGGGATACTGCGGCTGGCAGCGGCAGCGGGGGACCGCCGCGGCGGGAGCGCCTTCCGTGCAGGCCACGGTGGAGGCCGCGGTTCTGGCCCTCACCGGCGAGGCCGCCCCCGTCGTCGCCGCCGGGCGGACCGACGCCGGCGTCCACGCCCTCGGGCAGGTTGCGCATTGGACGACGACCACCCGGATCGAGGCCGGCCGGCTTCCGGCCGCCCTCAACGCGTACCTGCCCCCCGACATCCGGGTCCTCTCGGCCGCGGAAGCGCCCCAGGGATTCCACGCCAGGCACGATGCCGTCGCCCGTACCTACCGTTACGAGATCTTGAACCGGCCGTCGCCGTCCGCGCTCCTCCGCCACCGCGCCTACCACGTTCCGGCACCGCTCGACGTGGAGGCCTTACGGCGGGCGGTTGTCCCGCTGTTGGGCCGCCACGACTTCGCCGCCTACCGGGGTGCCGGCAGCCCCACCCGAACGACGGTGTGCACCGTGACGGTCGCGGATTGGCGCCGGCTGGGATCCCGGGTGCGCCTCACGATGACGGCCGACCGGTTCCTCCGACACATGGTGCGGATGATCGTCGGGACGCTGCTTCGGGTGGGGATCGGCCGCTTGCCCGAGGGTGCTCCAAGGGACTACCTGAGCGACCGAGACAATCGGCGGACGGGGCCCACCGCGCCGCCGCAGGGG
>DATGHU010000046.1 GCA_035307765.1 bacterium
GGTGATGCCGGGGGACAACGTGACGTTGGAGGCGGTGCTGATCACGCCGATCGCGTTGGAGGAAGGGCAGCGGTTTGCGGTGCGGGAAGGCGGGCGGACGGTGGGGGCCGGGGTGGTCGCCAAGATCATCGAGTAGACCCCCGCGAGCCCGGATGGACTGAGAAGGGTGGAGGGCACAAACGATGGCGCGTGACATCATTACCCTGGCCTGCACGGAGTGCAAGCGCCGGAACTACACGACGATGAAAAACAAGAAGAACACCCCGGATCGTGTCGAACACACGAAGTACTGCCGGTGGTGCCGCAAGCACACCGCGCACCGCGAAACGCGGTAGCGCCGCACGCGTGTGGTGATCACGCAGGGGCGTAGCTCAGTTGGTAGAGCGCCGGTCTCCAAAACCGGTGGCCGGGGGTTCAAGTCCCTCCGCCCCTGCCAAGTAAACTAAGGGTTTCCTCCATCGGCGCCTTCGGGCGCCCGCCCGTTTTGCTCATCAATGCTCATCAACGGGATCCACCAGTTAGCCATACGTCAAAACACCAAGGAGGAAACAAGATGGGCGCGATGACGTCAAAGAGCCTGAATGCACCGGATGAGACCCGCAAGTTCCCGAAGGGGACGCTCGAGCTCGTGACGCTGGGCGGTATTACTTTTGGCCGCGCCACCTTCGAACCAGGCTGGAAGTGGTCAGAATCGTTGAAGCCGATCGCGAAGACCAAGAGCTGCGAGGCACCGCATACTAACTACCACATCTCGGGACGGTTGCACGTGCGAATGGACGACGGCACAGAAGCGGAGTTTGGCCCGGGTGATGTATCGGTGCTGCCTCCGGGCCACGACGCTTGGGTCGTCGGGAACGAAAAGGTCGTCGTGATCGACATCACCGGAATGACCGCCTACGCCAAGCCCGTATAGCCGGGCTCTCCCGAACGCAGCACCAAGCGTTCGATATGCCGAGGAAGACACCGGGGCGTCCGGGATCACCGGGAAGAGGCGCGGTTAGCGCGACGGGAGCGCCGGCCCAGGGCGCCGAGACGAGATGACGGGGGAGACGTGGATCGTCGTCGCTGTGGTGCTTGTGAACTCCCTCCCCACCGCGGGTTCGCGCCCTAAAGGTCCCGCGTAAAGGCGGCGCGTCCCGTTTCCGGATTGAATGGGACGGAGATGTGTTCGTGAACGATCTGCCATCCGCCCCGAGTCCTCCGGCAGCCGGCGGTGTTTCGCATCCAGGTCCGCACCGCCGGGTGGTCCTTGTCCATTTCGGTGAAACGCCAAAGCCAGTGCGCAAGAGCCAGGTCGCCGCTCGCGGTGACGCTGAGGTCTCGCATCTCTGTTTGGAAAGCGTCCGGGAAGTGGGCGAGGCCCGCCTCCCACACCCGCCCCCAGGCCTCCGCCCCCTGGATCTGGAACGGAGGTCTCAGGTTGAACACGACGACATCCGCCGCGTAGTGGCTCATCAGTCGATCCAGGTCCTTCGCGCGGATGGCGCGCATCTGATCGTCGATGAGTTGACGCACTTCGTCGCGCGCTCGGGCGTCCTCGGGTGTCGTCGCCATCCCTGGCTCCTTTTGGCTCGTGTCCAAACATCGCGGAGACACGTCGCGCCACTGGTGTTTCCGGTTTGACGTTCCGCTCACCTTCGGAGCGTCGTCGATCCCGCTGCATCCGTACACAAACTTGATCTGAGACCGGCCAAGGAGTATCATCCCAGGTGCCGAAAAGCGCTCGGGCCTCTCATTTCCGGTCGGGCGTCAGGTATGGTGATGCGCTTCACGCTTGCTGATTTCCGGGTGCTGGACTCCAAAATGGGGAGACGGGGGAGGCAGAGCCTCCGCCCCGGCCGCCCGATATTGCGCCGCGCCCGGGCCTCCGCGTGGGGCACCGCCGATGCCCGCCCCCAGGACCCCTCCCGGCTGGTGGGGGAAGGCCCGACCGCCCGCGATCGTGGTGGTTGCGGTGGCGGGTTCTTTATTGAAGGAGACGACGCCAGCGAGCTCGTTCCAAAACGTCTGGCCGGCGGCCCGGTGGCCCCGGGTGCCGGCCCCCTGTGCAAACGTCCGTGGGCCGGAAGCGCCGGGTGGAGCTGAGGCGTGCCCTTTGAAGGCGTGGACCCGTGGCGCTGGCAGTACTTCGAGGGCGTGGACTGTCCCGAGTCCACGGTGATCCCGATCGACGATCCCACCGGCTGGCGGCTCTACCCCGATTATCGAGACGTCTACAACAAGTTGTTCGTGTGCGAGAGCCAAGGGATCCCCAACGGCCCCCACGGGGTGATGCCGAAGACGTTTCCGGTGTTCAGCAAGCCCGCCATGAACCTGCACGGCATGGGGATCGGCGGGCGAGTGATTCGCTCCGCGGCCGAGTGTGAGGCGAGCTTTACGCCGGGGCACATGTGGATGCAACTTCTGCGGGGCCGGCACATCAGCACCGATGTGGCCCTCGCCTCCGGCGTACCCCGCTGGTGGCGGCACACGGTGGGCAAAGCGCTGCCCCGCGGCATGTTCGACTACTGGACCCTTCTCGCCCGGCCGCTGCCGCGCCTTGAGCGGTATCTGCGGGCGTGGATCCGCCGAAATCTTCGCGGATTCACCGGGGTCGTGAACTTCGAGACGATCGGCGGCACGATCATCGAGTGCCACCTGCGGTTGTCGGAGCAGTGGGTCGACCTGAACGGGCCGGGATGGTTGGACAGCGTCGTGGCCCTGTACGTTCACGGAACGTGGCGCCTCGCCGCCCGCCCGAGGACCGGCTACAGCATCGTCCTGTTCGGATCCCACGGCACCGAGTACGCGATCGCTCCGGGCGCCGTCAACGAGCTGCGCCGGCGTCCCGGGCTGTCGAGCATCCAGATCACCTATCGCACGGACAAGCCGCGTGAGCAGCACGCCATGCCTCCGGGTGGATTCAGGCTGGCGATCGTGAACGCCTGGAGCCTCGCGGCCGGGCTGGCGGCGCGGCGAGATCTGAAACGGCTGTTTACGAGCGCGAGCCCCAACGGACGGCCGGCCCTCCGCGATGGGCGGCCCCCGGCGGGGCCGGTGCCGGCCGCCTGGGTGGGCCGCGGGGCGCGCTGAGCCGGCCGCGGAGCCAGTTTGGGCGTTGACAGCCCGGGCGGCATTGGTATAATGGGTTCGCACGCGGCAGGACGTCTTTTTTTGTTTGGGGGCAACTTCATGGCGCGCGCCACCGATGGGGCTTCCGGGCCCGCCCTTGGCAAGCCGGCCCGGGTGCCCGCGAGCGGGTTGACCTCCCCGGGCGGGGAGCGGGCGAAGGGAGCCGAAAAGCCGGCGGCCCGGCCGAGCAGGTCCGCGGTGCGCCGCCTGCCGCGGGTGTGGACGGTGGCGCTGCAGTTTCTGAGCGACGTCCGCGCGGAGATGAACCGGGTGGCCTGGCCGGACCGCCAGACCGTGATCGCCTCGACGATCGTCGTCGTCTTCGTCCTGGTGGTGACCGCGATCTACCTGGGCCTCTGGGATTACCTGTTTGCCACCTTGTTCACCTCCGTGTTCAAGTAACACCCTGATGCACCGACGAGGATAGCGGATGTCAGACGAACGCAACCGACCCCAAGGCGGGAAGCCGGACACCGCGGCTCTGATTCACAAGCTCTTTCGGGACGAACCGGAGGAGCCACAGCCGATCGCGCCCCCGCCCCCCGAGGACGCCGCGCAGACGTCCGGATCTTCGGTGGGCGTGGTCACCGCCCCGGAAGGGGAGGCCGTCGCGGTCGAGCCCGCCGCGGCGCCGTTCGCCGGGCTCCCCGCGACCGCAGAGGGGGTGGTCGAAGCCCCCCCCGCGGCGGAGGGCGAGCCGCCGGCCGGGGAGGGCGACGGCCGAGCCTGGTTCGTCATCCACACCTACTCGGGGTACGAGAACAAGGTCCACACGAACCTGGAGCGCCGCGTGGCCTCGATGGCGATGCAGCACAAGGTGTTCCGGATTCTGGTCCCCACCGAGGACGAGATCGAGGTCAAAGACGGGAAGCGGCGGATCGCCAAAAAGAAGGTCTTCCCCGGCTACGTGCTGGTGGAGATGATCATGGACGACGACTCGTGGTACGTCGTCCGGAACACGCCGGGGGTCACCGGCTTCGTGGGCTCGGGCAGCAAGCCGCTCCCGCTGCAGGACCGCGAGGTCAAGGCCATCCTCCGACAGCTGCGCGACGAGACCCCGAAGTTCCGGATCACCTACCAGAAGGGCTCCTCGGTCCGGATCAACTCCGGCCCGTTCATGGATTTCAGCGGGGTCGTCGACGAGATCCTGCCCGAGAAGGAGAAGGTGCGCGTGCTGGTGTCGATCTTCGGCCGGGAGACGCCGGTGGAGCTCGATTTCGCGCAGGTGGAGAAGATCTGACGCGCGCGCGTCCACGGAGGCGTTATGAAGAAGATTGCCGCCATCGTCAAACTGCAGATCCCCGCGGGGAAGGCCACCCCCGCCCCGCCGGTGGGGCCGGCGTTGGGCCAGCACGGCGTGAACATCATGGAGTTCTGCAAGTCCTACAACGAGAAGACGGCCAGGCAGGTGGGGACGATCGTCCCGGTGGAAATCACGGTCTTTGCCGACCGGACGTTCACCTTCGTCATGAAGACCCCCCCGGCTTCGGTGCTGCTGAAGAAGGCGGCGGGGCTGGAGAAGGCCTCCGGCGAGCCCAATAAAAAGAAGGTCGGGAAGGTGACCAAACAGCAGATCCGGGAGATCGCGGAAACGAAGCTCACGGATCTGAACACCAAGGACCTCGACGCGGCCATGCGCATGATCGAAGGCACGGCGCGGAGCATGGGGATCGAGGTCGGCTAACCCCTCCCGCGCATCCCGCGGGGTGCGCCGGGGGAACGCCGCCAAGTCGGGAACCGGCACGCAGGAGGGATACGAGATGGCCATGCACGGGAAGCGCTACCGAGAGGCGGCGAAGCTGATCGGCGAAGGGCAGGCGTACGATCCGCAGGCCGCCATCGCGATCATCAAGCAAATGCCCGGCACGAAGTTTGACCAGACGGTCGAGGTCGATATCCGCCTCGGGATCGACTCGAAGCAGGCGGATCAGCAGGTGCGGGGCACGGTCGTCCTGCCCCACGGGACGGGCAAGACCGTCCGCCTCCTGGTGTTCGCGAAGGGCGAGAAGGTGAAGGAAGCCCAGGAGGCCGGCGCCGACTACGTCGGGCTCGAGGAGTTCGTGGAGAAGATCCAGGGGGGCTGGCTCGAGTTTGATGTGGCCGCCGCGGCCCCCGACGTCATGAACGTGGTCGGCCGACTCGGCCGCGTGCTCGGCCCGCGGGGGCTGATGCCGAACCCCAAGGCAGGAACGGTCACCTTTGATCTGGCGCGGGCCGTGAAGGAGATCAAGGCCGGGAAGATCGAGTACCGCGTCGACAAGTTCGGCATCCTCCACGTGCCGGTGGGCAAGCTCTCCTTCGCGGAGCCGTCGCTGCTGGAGAACTTCACGGTGCTGCTGACCGCGATCCTCCGGGCAAAGCCGGCCTCCAGCAAGGGGCAGTACCTTCGAAGCATCAGCCTCTCCGCCACGATGAGCCCGGGCATCGCGATCGATCCGGCCAAGGTCTCGTCGCTGGCCACGGCGGGGGCGGCGTAGCGGCGCTCGGTTTGACTTCGCGGGGGGGTCGATGCTATAGTACGTGGCGTCGGCATCACCCAAACAGTAGTGCCGTAGACAACGGGTGCGCGGAGCGCGCGTAAAGGTCGGCCGACCGCCCGTCGAGGCTCACGCAGGTGGAGGGTCCTCGTCTACGGGGGGGCCTTTTTTCTTTCCCCCAGCGTGGGGGGTCCCGGGCGGGATGCCCGTAAGGAGGAATGGATGGCGAATCCGAGGCCGGAAAAGGTCGCGATGGTGGAGGAACTGGAGCAGCGGCTTCGTGGGGCGTCCATCGTCATCCTCACCGACTACCGGGGGCTGACCGTCGCGGAGATCGGGGCGCTCCGGGGACGGCTGCGGGACGCGAATGTCGACTACCGGGTGGCCAAGAACACGCTGCTCGCGCTCGCGGCCGAGCGGTGCGGGCTCCCCGCCCTCGCCGGCTTCCTGACCGGCCCGACCGCGGTGGTATTTGGGCGCGACGACCCGGGGGTGCCGGCGCGCGTGCTCCAGGAGTTCATCCGGCAGTACCGGAAGCTGGAGATCAAAGGCGGGGTCCTGGGAGGTCAGGCCCTCGACGCGGACGAGGTTCGGACCCTCGCCACGCTGCCCAGCCGCGGCGAATTGCTGAGCCGGGCGATCGGCATGATCCAGGCGCCCCTGCGGGCGGTCGTGATGACATTGAACGCGCCGGCGCGCGGGCTGGTGCAAGCCCTGGACGCCCTTCGCATCAAGCGGGAGCCCGAGCGCCCCGCCGCTTCGGCGGCAGACGCCGGGGACCCCGGAGGGGGCGAGCCTGCGGCGCCCGGCACGGAAGCGCCGGCCGCGGAGGACGGGGGGGCGGCGGCACCCGCGGCGACCGGTCAGACCGATCAATAATCAGATCGATCATTAATCACGGTAGTGGGAGGGAGACGCGATGGCAGAGAAGATGACCATTGACCAGATCGTTGATGGGATCGGCGACCTGTCCGCCCTGGATCTGTCGAAGCTGGTGAAGGCGCTGGAGGAGAAGTTCGGCGTCAGCGCCGCGGCGCCGATGATGGCGATGGTCGCTGCGGGCGGCGCGGCGGGGGCGGGCGCGGCCGCCGCGGTCGAGGAGCAGACCGAGTTCGACGCCATCCTCAAGGCGGTCGGCGACAAGAAGATCCAGGTCATCAAGGTGGTCCGCGAACTCACCGGCCTCGGCCTGAAAGAAGCCAAGGATCTGGTCGACGGCGCGCCCAAGCCGGTGAAGGAGAAGGTGGCCAAGCAAGAGGCCGAGGCGATCAAGGCCAAGCTCACCGAGGTCGGCGCCACGGTCGAGGTCAAGTAGCCTCGCGCTGCGCCCAGTCCCGCCAGTCCGCGCGCGCCCGGAGCGTTGGGGCACCCGCGGCTTGAGTGAGGGCGGACGCGAGCGGCTCAAGCCGCTTGACGGGAAACCCCGGTCGGTGATAACATAGCATTTACTGCTATAATGCTATTTTGCCGAACCCATCTCGATCCTGGGGTCCCAGGCCTACAGCGGACGCGAGGCGTGACTTCCTTTGCGTCCGCATGCCCATTCTGGACGTGAGTTTCACCTGGAGGCGAAACCAGTGAAGGGGAAAGTCGCATCGCCCAAGGGCAGGACGAAGAGCGTGGCGGGGAAGAAGGGCGCCCGGATCAAGCCGGGTGCGGTTCGCCTTGTGGCCAAGGAGTTCGCGCGCGCGCGGCTCCAACGCGTGGCGCCCCCGGGCGAGCGCAAGCGTCGCCCGCGCATCATGCGCACCATTCTGCTGGACACGAAGACGGAGCGGGCGCCGGTCGCCCTCTTTCAGGCTCCGCCGCCGGCCGCCCCGTCGCACACCGGGGTCCGCACGCTCAAAGGGGTCGGTGAGGTCAAGGTGACCCGGTACGGGAAGCGCAGCCGGGTGAGCTTCGCCAAGATCCCGAGCGTGCTCGATGCCCCCAACATGATCGAGATCCAGCGTGAGTCCTTCAAGTGGTTCCTGCGGGAGGGGATCCGGGAGGTGTTCGAAGAGGTCTCCCCGATCAAGGACTTTACCGGGAACCTCGAGCTCCACTTCGCGGTGGGGCGCCGGCGGTCCCGGACCCCGCAGGAGGACGAGCACGGCGATATGCACTTGGAGTTCGACGGGTACCGGCTGGAACAGCTCAAGTACTCCGTCGACGAGTGCCGGGAGCGCGACTACAACTACAGCGCCGCCCTGAAGGTTCAAGTCCGCCTGGTGATCAAGGAGACCGGCGAGATCAAGGAGCAGGAAGTCTTCATGGGGGACTTCCCGCTCATGACCGAGCAGGGGACCTTCGTGATCAACGGGGCCGAGCGGGTGGTGGTCAGCCAGCTCGTGCGCTCGCCCGGCGTCTACTACAGCATGGCCCCCGATACTAACGGCCGCCTGCTCCCCGCCGCGACCGTGATTCCCCACCGGGGGGCCTGGCTCGAGCTCGAGGTCGACGCCAACGGGGTGATCTTCGTCCGCATCGACCGGACCCGGAAGCTGCCGGTGACGGTCCTGCTGCGGGCCCTCGGCTACGCGAACGACGAGGATATCCTCAAGCTGTACGGGAGCGACAAAGCGGTCCAAGCGACGCTGCACAAGGACGACACCAAGACGACGGAGGAAGCGCTGCTCGGCATCTACCGCCGCCTCCGCCCCGGCGATCCGCCGACGATCGAGAGCGCCCGCACCCTGCTCAACACGCTGTTCTTCGACCCACGGCGGTATGACCTCGGCCGGGTCGGCCGCTACAAGCTGGACAAGAAGCTGGGACTGAAGCCCGCCCCCGCGGGAACGGCCGATGCCCGGGTGATCAAGTCCAAGGACATCGTCGAGATCGTCCGCTATCTCATCGAGTTGCACAACGGCGAAGGCAAGCCGGACGACATCGACCATCTCGGGAACCGTCGGGTGCGCTCGGTGGGCGAGCTTCTCCAGAACCAGTTCCGGATCGGGATGCTGCGCATGGAGCGGGTGATCCGGGAGCGGATGACGATCCAGGACGCCGGGGCGATCACCCCGCAGGTGCTGATCAACATCCGCCCGGTCGTCGCGGCGATCAAGGAGTTCTTCGGGTCGAGCCAGCTGTCGCAGTTCATGGACCAGACCAACCCCCTGGCCGAGCTCACCCACAAGCGCCGTCTGTCGGCGCTCGGCCCGGGCGGGCTCAGCCGCGAGCGGGCCGGGTTCGAGGTGCGCGACGTGCACACCTCGCACTACGGGCGGATGTGCCCGATCGAGACGCCGGAGGGACCGAACATCGGGCTGATCTCGTCGCTCGCCACCTTTGCCCGGGTCAACCCCTACGGGTTCATCGAAACCCCGTACCGCAAGGTGAAGGACGCACGGGTGAGCCGGTCGATCGAGTACCTGACCGCGGACGACGAGGAGAAGCACACGATCGCCCAGGCCAACGCGAAGATCAACCAGGACGGCAAGTTGACCGAGTCCCGGGTGACGGCCCGGCGCGGCAGCGCGATCGTGTTGGTTCCGCCCGACAAGATCGACTACATGGACGTGTCGCCGAAGCAGATCGTGAGCATCGCCACGGCGCTGATTCCGTTCCTCGAGCACGACGACTCGAATCGGGCGCTGATGGGGTCCAACATGCAGCGCCAGGCCGTGCCCCTCCTGCGCACCGAGGCGCCGCTGGTCGGCACCGGCATGGAGTACCGGGCCGCGATTGACTCCGGGGCGGTCGTGGTGGCGCGCGAGGCCGGGGTGGTCGACAGCGTGATGGGCGACGCCATCGTCATCAAGCCCGACCGGGGCAAGGAGCGCACGTACAAGCTGGTCAAATTCCAGCGCAGCAACCAGGGCACGTGCATCAACCAGCGCCCCATCGTCGAGGCCGGCGAGCACGTGGACGCCGGGGATGTGATCGCGGACGGCCCGTGTACGGACCAGGGGGAGATGGCGCTCGGCCACAACGTGCTGGTCGCGTTCATGCCCTGGGAAGGCTACAACTACGAGGACGCGATCCTGATCAGCGAACGGCTGATCAAGAAGGACCTGTTCACGAGCATCCACATCGAGGAGTATGAGGTGGAGGCCCGGGACACCAAGCTGGGGCCGGAAGAGATCACGCGGGACATCCCCAATGTGGGCGAGGAGGCGCTGCGCGACCTCGACGAAGCGGGGATCGTGCGCATCGGCGCCGAGGTCCGCAGCGGGGACATCCTGGTGGGCAAGGTGACCCCCAAGGGTGAGACCGAGCTCACCGCCGAGGAGCGGCTGCTGCGGGCGATCTTCGGCGAGAAGGCCCGCGAAGTCCGCGACACCTCGCTCAAGGTCCCCCACGGCGAGAAGGGCAAGGTCGTCGCGGTGAAGGTGTTCACCCGGGAAGCCGGCGATGAGCTCAGCCCCGGCGTCAACGAGCTCGTGCGCGTCTACGTCGCCCAGAAGCGCAAGATCACCGTGGGCGACAAGATGGCCGGGCGCCACGGCAACAAGGGCGTGGTGAGCAAGATCCTGCCGCCGGAGGAGATGCCGTATCTCCCCGACGGGACCCCGGTGGACATCGTGCTCAACCCGCTCGGGGTGCCGTCCCGGATGAACGTCGGGCAGGTGCTGGAGACGCACCTGGGGTGGGCCGCGGCGCTCCTCGGCTTCCACGCGGAGAGCCCGGTCTTCGACGGCCCGCGCGAGGACGAGATCCGCGAGATGCTGAAGAAGGCGTCCAAGACCGACGAGGGCGCCCGGGTCGGGATCGGTGAGACCGGCAAGACGACCCTGTACGACGGCCGCTCGGGCGAGAAGTTCGCGCAGCCGGTGACGGTCGGACAGATCTACATGATGAAGCTGCTCCATCTCGTCGAGGACAAGATCCACGCGCGGTCCACCGGCCCGTACTCGCTCATCACCCAGCAGCCGCTCGGCGGCAAGGCACAGTTCGGCGGCCAGCGGTTCGGCGAGATGGAGGTCTGGGCGCTCGAGGCGTACGGCTCGGCGAATACGCTGCAGGAGCTGCTCACCGTGAAATCGGACGACGTCGTCGGCCGGGTGAAAACCTACGAGGCGATCGTCAAGGGCGAGAACATCCAGGAACCCGGGGTGCCGGAGTCCTTCAAGGTGCTGGTCAAGGAGCTGCACAGCCTCTGCCTGGACGTCAAGGTCCTGAGCGAGGATCAGAAGGAGATCGAGCTCAAGGAGATCGAGGAAGACATCGCCGAGACCGCGCGCGCCCTGGGGATCAACCTGGAAGGCGAAGAGGCGCTGGTCGAGGAGTATTAGCCGCCCCCCCGCCGACCCCACCCGCGACGCGGGGGGAGTCGGCGGCAGAAGCGGTCGATACGTGGGGACAGACTGCGTGACCCTGGAGGGGCGTTGAGCGATGCAGGATGTTAACAATTTCTCCGCCGTGAAGATCGCGCTCGCGTCCCCGGACCGGATCCGTCTGTGGTCCCGGGGCGAAGTGAAGAAGCCCGAGACGATCAACTATCGGACGCTCAAGCCCGAGCGGGATGGGTTGTTCTGCGAGCGGATCTTCGGGCCCACCAAAGACTGGGAGTGTCACTGCGGGAAGTACAAGCGGATCCGGTTCAAGGGGATTATCTGCGACCGTTGCGGCGTTGAGGTGACCCGCGCCAAGGTGCGCCGGGAACGGATGGGCCACATCGAGTTGGCCGCCCCGGTCTGCCACATCTGGTACCTGAAAGGGGTGCCCAGCCGGACCGGCCTGATGCTGGACATGTCCCCGCGGGCCCTGGAGCGGGTGGTGTATTTCGCCTCGTACGTCGTGACCGACCCCGGCCACGTGAAGGGGTTGGCGAAGAAGCAGCTCCTGACCGAGGCCGAGTACCGCGAGCTGCGCGAGAAGCACGGGAACGCCTTTAAGGCCGGGATCGGGGCGGAGTCGATCAAGGAACTGCTGACCGAGCTCAGCCCCGACGCGGTGACGAAGAAGCTGCGCGTCGAGCTCAAGACGGCCAGCGGTCAGAAGCGGATGAAGATCCTGAAGCGGCTCGAGGTCGTCGAGGCGTTCCGCAAGAGCGGCAACAAGCCCGACTGGATGATCCTGGACGTCATCCCGGTGATCCCGCCGGACCTGCGGCCGATGGTGCAGCTGGACGGCGGCCGGTTTGCGACCAGCGACCTCAACGACCTGTACCGGCGGGTGATCAACCGCAACAACCGGCTGAAGCGGCTCCTCGATCTCGGCGCGCCGGAGATCATCGTGCGCAACGAGAAGCGGATGCTGCAGGAGGCCGTGGACGCGCTGATCGACAACGGCCGGCGCGGCCGCCCGGTCACGGGGCCGAACAACCGGCCGCTCAAGTCGCTTTCCGACATGCTGAAGGGCAAGCAGGGGCGGTTCCGCCAGAACCTCCTCGGCAAGCGCGTCGACTACTCGGGCCGCTCGGTGATCGTGGTCGGGCCGAACCTCCGGCTGCACCAGTGCGGCCTGCCCAAGGAGATGGCGCTCGAGCTCTTCAAGCCGTTCGTCATGAAGAAGCTCGTCGACCGCGGGCTCAGCCAGAACATCAAGAGCGCGAAGCGGATGGTCGAGCGCGCGCGGCCGGAGGTGTGGGACGTGCTCGAGGAAGTCGTGCACGAGCACCCGGTGCTGCTCAATCGCGCCCCGACGCTCCACCGGCTCGGGATCCAGGCGTTCGAGCCGGTGCTGATCGAGGGCAAGGCGATCCAGGTGCACCCGCTCGTCTGCACGGCCTACAACGCCGACTTCGACGGTGACCAGATGGCGATACACGTGCCGCTCTCGGCGGCGTCGCAGGCGGAGGCGCGCGTCCTGATGCTCTCCGCCTACAACATCCTCTCGCCGGCGTACGGTCGCGCGATCACGTCGCCGACGCGCGACATCGTGTTCGGCTGCTACTACCTGACGCTCGAGCGGACGGGCGCCCCGGGCGAAGGGAAGATCTTCTCGCGGCCGGACGAGGTCATCCTCGCCTACGAGAGCGGCATCGTGGACCTCCACGCCAAGATCAAGGTCCGGCTCAGCCACGACGGCGAGCTGATCGAGACGACCGTCGGGCGGGTGATCTTCAACGAGGCGATTCCGGAGGAGCTGCGGTTCATCAACGAGGTCTGCGACCGGAAGATCCTCTCGCAGATCGTCTCGGAAGCCTACAACCGGCTCGGCTCGACGAAAACGGTGCAGCTCCTGGACAGCATCAAGGACCTGGGGTTCCACTTCGCGACGGTGAGCGGCAGCGGCATCGCGCTCTCCGACATCGTCATCCCCAAGGAGAAGGAAGAGATCCTCGCCAAGGCGGACAAGGAGGTCGATGCGGTCGACACCCAGTATCGCCGCGGCCTGATCACCAACGAGGAGCGCTACCTCAAGACGGTCGATGTCTGGACCGAGGCCACGGAGACGATCACCCGGAGGATGCTGAGCGGGTTCGATCCGTTCAATCCGCTGTACATGATGGCCCAGTCGGGCGCGCGGGGCAACATCCAGCAGATCCGCCAGCTCGCGGGGATGCGCGGCCTCATGACCGACCCCTCCGGGCGGATCATCGAGCTGCCGATCAAGGCCAACTTCCGCGAGGGGCTGACCGTGCTGGAATACTTCATCAGCACGCACGGGCAGCGCAAGGGGCTCGCCGACACGGCGATCCGGACCTCCGAGTCCGGCTACCTGACGCGGCGGCTCGTGGACGTCGCCCAGGACGTGATCGTCCGCGCGGACGACTGCCAGACGACCTCCGGCGTCGAGATGGCCCCGATCATGGACGGCAGCCAGGTCGTGGTGTCGCTGGCCGACCGGATCACCGGCCGGGTCGCGGCCGAGGACGTCCTGGCGCCGCGCGGCAAGAAGGTCCTGGTCGAGGCCGGCCAGGAGATCGAAGAGGCCGCGGCCGAGGAGATCGAGGCCGCCGGGATCACGGCCGTGTCCGTGCGCTCCGTGCTGTCCTGCAAGACCCGGTTCGGCATCTGCGCCCGGTGCTACGGCCGCAACCTGGCGAGCGGCAAGCTCGTCGAGATCGGCGAGGCGGTCGGCATCATCGCCGCGCAGTCGATCGGCGAGCCGGGTACGCAGCTGACGATGCGGACGTTCCACACTGGCGGCGTCGCCGGGTTCGACATCACCCAGGGTCTGCCCCGGGTGGAGGAACTGTTCGAGGCCCGCCGCCCCAAGGGCCAGGCCGTGATCAGCGAGATCGACGGCAAGGTCCACGTCTCCGAGAGCAAGAGCGCGCGGGTGCTCACCGTGAGCGGTCGCGACGACGAACGGGAGTATCCAGTGGCCTCCGGCGTCCGCCTGCGCGTCGCCGACGGGGACAAGGTCTCCGCCGGGGATCAGCTGACCGACGGCTCGGTCAACCCGCACGATATTCTCCGGATCAAGGGGCTGGCGGCCGTGCAGGGCTATCTCGTGCAGGAGATCCAGAGCGTCTACCGCTCCCAGGGCGTGGACATCAACGACAAGCACATCGAGATCATCGTCCGCCAGATGCTGCGGCGGGTGAAGGTCGAGGAGCCGGGCGACACCGAGTTCGCCCCCGGCGAGCTTGTGGACGTCTTCGCGCTCGATGGGGAGAACACGCGGGCGATGGCGTCGCGCAAGGAGCCGGCGACGGCGCGCCCGGTGCTGCTTGGGATCACCAAGGCCTCGCTCGCGACGGAGAGCTTCCTCTCGGCGGCGAGCTTCCAGGAAACGGCGCGGGTCCTGACCGACGCCGCGATCAAGGGTAAGGTAGACCCGCTCCTCGGACTCAAGGAAAACGTGATCATCGGCAAGCTGATCCCGGCCGGGACGGGGATGCCCTGCTACCGCTCGATCAAGATCTCGGTGGAAGGCCTGTCGTAGGCGCGCCGACCGGCCGCTGCAAGGCATCCGAGTAGTATCCCGATCCGGGGCGCTACCTATTATAGGGGGCATGCTGACGGCATCCGTGTCGTGGCTCAGTAGTCCTGTCACCTCAGCGGATGAATGAAAATGTCACCTTTCTGGGGCTGGCGCTGCTTGCGCCGAGCGCCCGTCAGCAGGAGTGGTCGCCAGGGATGATTCGCCGTAAGGATTGAGGGCTCCGAAGCAACCGGAGCCTAAAGGACCCCTCAAGAGCCGGGCGAACACGGGCTCAATAGAAGCGGATCGCGCAGCCTGTACCGGGGGAGAGGATATCGACACGAAAGACCACTAGGGAGGAGATACAGATGCCTGACACAATTCGTCTCGTTGACTACTTCTACATTGCGACCGCCGACAAGCCGGGGGAGGGCGCGCGCAGCCTACAGCACCTCGAGAATACCGGCGTGAGCCTGGTGGTCGTGCACGCGTTTCCGGCCGGCCGGAGGACGCAGGTGGACGTTGTGCCCGCGAGTAGCGAGGCGTTCAAGGCCGCGGCCAAGGCGGCCAAGTGGAAGGTGGTCGGGCCGAAGAAGGCGTTCGTGATCGACGGTGAAGACCGCACCGGGGCGCTGGTGGACTACTTCGCGAAGCTGGGTGACGCGAAGATCAACGTGACCGCGAACAGCGCGATCGCGGCCGGAGCCGGCAGGTTCGGAGCGATTCTGTGGGTCAAGCCGAGGGATGTGAAGCGGGCCGCGAAGGTGCTCGGCGTCGGCTAAGAGCGTGCCGTCGTTGCTTCGAGATCGTTGCCGCCAGACGAACGGCCGAGCGGCGTCTCTCTGACTTCCACAAGCGCCTCGGCTGCGAAGGGCCGCCGAGACCGATCGCCGGCAGCCCAACCGGTGTGCCGTCGAGCTCGCGCGGATCGCCTCCGTTGTTCGACTCCTACGCGATCTCCGCACCACGCCTCGACGACGGAAGGGGCGATGTTGGGGTGCCCCTGATGCCAGCCGTTAATTTCTCGGCAAGACCCATCGCTCCCAATCCAAGGAGCAGGTGCAATGCCTTGCCCCCCCTTGCCACCCCGGGCCGGCGGCCCCATCTACGGCCGCCCCGAGGGGGCCCCGGTCACTCCAGGCGGCACTCGGCGGGCTCGTGGGTATTCGGGTAGCCTCAGCTGTCCCGGCAATTGGGGAGAGCTATTCTCGGGCAACGACCTGTACAAGACGGTTGGGTCTTGTACACTCGAGCCGATAGAAGCGCTCTAGCTTTGGTCGCCGGCGGAATCTCGCTCCGGACGTGCCTAAGCCGTCAGGACGGCGGCCTCTTGGCGTTGGCCGGTCGCTGAAGATCGAAACCGCTTGATGCTCCGGGGAACGTCTCCTACCCGATCCTGGACGTACATTAAAGACGCGCCGACCGGGAACGGCATCGCGCCGCTGTTTACGAAGTGATTACGCGGCCAGCCGGGCGGCGCTGATGAGGCGCCAGCCGTGCGGGAAGGAGCGGTGCTCACGCCCCCCCCGACGGCATGGGCTATGCTACTTGACTTCTACCTTGACGGTCGTATCCTTGGCTCGGTCCGACTTTGGCAGTCTTACTTCGAGCATTCCATCGTTGTAGGATGCCGTTGCCTCAGTCCCCTTCACCTCTGTGGGGAGAGGCACGGTTCGGAGAAATGTTCCATATTGCAACTCGCGCCGATAATAGTTGCAGTCCTCCTGCGGTGCGTGCTTCGTCGACCCCTTAACCGTGACGGCATCATTGGTGATGGTAATGTCCACCTGTTTCGGATCGACGTTGGGCAGCGCCGCCTTGATCACCACCTCATGCGCATTTTCGAACACCTCAACCGGCGGCTGCCACTCCATGTCAGGCCCGACGCTCTCGCGCGTCCACGACGCTGGCACACCATTCAGGAGTCCACCAAGTTGGCGACGCATCTCTTGCAAGTCCTCATCAAAGATCGGCCTTCGCATAAGAATCATATTGTTACCTCCCACGTTCTATGGTTCACACCAGCCCCACCCCCATAGCGAGTGTGGGTGCCGGTGTCGATTTCATGACGCGATACGTTGAATAGGTTCAAGGCTACCGACATTGCGCGCCAAGTAGTCGCGGCCGCGCTCCGTGATCACCGCGTGCCCCAATCCGCTCCGAACTCGCCTCCACGTCGCCAACCCGTAGTCGGCGCAGTAGAGAAGATGGCGTTCCACGACCTCCCGCACAAGGCCAAGATGCTCACCCAGCACGGAGCTGTTCGCGCCGGCTGGCTGATCCCGTAACGCAGTCAATACCAGGTTCCGTTCGTTGTCGATCGCCATGGTCGCCCTCCTCAGGAGTTGCTCTGGTCGCATAGGTTGCGATCGGGTACCTTCTCCTCCGAGGAACCGACCGAGTGCGGGGACATGGCCGTGGACGTAAGGAAGGGGAAGCACTTTTAGTATACGCTTATTTGAGCAGAGAAGCGAAGCCGGCAAGGAGCCTCATCGGTCTAGATCTGGGCGCTTACCTCCGCTGGCGCATGCTTCCACCGCTCCAGCCCATGCCAGGGGGATGCGTCGACGCGCAGCGGGCCTGCACGAAGGTGGCGGGTGATTCTAGAGGCAAGCAAGGCATGCACGACCAGCACCGAGAGATGCCCGGTCTCAAAAGGGAGACGGTAGCATCCGCGGCAGAAGCGAAGGGCGCTGCGAGGAACAGGGGGCCGGTCCCGTGGAGGCGAAAGGGTGCGGGACCGGGGGGTCACCATGGGAACTGGGTTCGCGATCGCAGTTGTCATCGTCGCCTTGCTCCTGGCGTATAACGGGGTCAAGATTGTCCGCGACTACCAGCGCCTGGTGGTGTTCCGCCTCGGCCGCAGCTTCGGCCCAAAGGGTCCAGGAATCGTCTACCTGATCCCGATCGTCGACAAGGCGGTGTGGGTGGACCTCCGGGAGGCGTTCCTCGAGATCCCCGCGCAGACATGCATCACCAAGGATAACGCGCCGATCTCCATTGATTTCCTGATTTACTGGAAGGTGTTCGACCCGCAGCTCACCGTCATCCAGGTAGGCAACTTCGCCGGCGCTGCACAGGGGATCGCCACGACCGGGCTGCGCGCAGTGATCGGCGACCTCAGCCTCGACGACGCCCTGACGAAGCGGGACCGGATCAACCAAGTCATGCGCGCCAAGCTCGACGAGGTCACGGAGCGGTGGGGGGTCAAGGTGACC
>DATGHU010000047.1 GCA_035307765.1 bacterium
CCACCCCCACCGAGACCCGGATCAGGCCGTCGGCGATGCCGGCGGCGAGACGGACCTCGCGCGGCATGTTGACGCTGGTCGTCGAGGCCGGGTGGGTGACGAGCGTGCTCACCCCCCCCAGGCTGACGGCCAGTTTGCCCACGCGCAGCGCCTCCACGCACCGCGCGCCCGCGGCGACGTCCCCCCGCACCTCGAAACTGAGCATCCCGCCGAACCCGCGCGTCATCTGCCGGGCGGCGACCGCGTGCCGGGGGTGCACGGGCAGACCGGGGTAGTGCACGCGGGCGACCTTGGGATGGTCGGCGAGGTGCCGGGCGAGCGCGAGGGCGCTGGCGTTATGCCGGTCCACCCGCAGCCCCAAGGTCATCAGCCCGCGGAGGAGCAGGTATGCGGCGAACGGGTCCAGCACCCCGCCGAAGGTCCGCATCGTTGTTATGCATCGCCGGATCAACTCGCGCGATCCTACGATGACGCCGGCCGTGACGTCGTGATGGCCGCCGAGATACTTTGTGGCGCTGTGGCAGACGAGGTCGACGCCGAGCGCCAACGGCGTCTGGTTGTACGGCGTGGCGAATGTGTTGTCGGCGATCGTCCGGGCGCCGTGGGCCCGCGCCAGCGCCGCCACCCCCGCGATATCGATCACGCCGAGCAACGGGTTGTTCGGCGTCTCGATGTACAAGAGGCGAGTGCTCGGCCGAAGCGCCCGCTCGTACGCGCCGACGTCGGGATCGTCGAGCAGAGTCGCCTCAACGCCGTAGCCGGGCAGCACCGTGTTGAACAGGCCGAACGTCGCCTGGTAGACGGCGTTGGGGGCGATGACGTGATCGCCCGCGCGCAGGAGGCTCACCGCGGCGGTGGTGATCGCCGCCATTCCGGACGAAGTGGCGAGCGCGGCCTCGCCGCCCTCCAGCAGGGCGACCTTCTGCTCGAACGCATCGGTCGTCGGATTGCCCCAGCGGGTGTAAAAATACCCGGTCCCGGTCTCTGCGCCGAGCCGCGCCCCTTCCTCGACCGTATCGTACCGGAACGTCGCCGTCTGGTAGATCGGCGTCACCACCGATTTGTTTGCGTCGGGAACCTTTCCCCCGTGTATGGCCCTCGTGTTGAACCCCCACTCGTGTGCCGCCATCCGCGATGCCTCCTTACGTCCCCTGCCGAGAGTACTCGCCCATGACCACCCCCGCCAGGATCGCGGCCGCCCCCACCGCCTGGCGCCCGTTGAGGCTCTCCCCCAACCACAAGATCCCAAGGGCCAGCGCGGCCACGGGTTCAACCGTGAAGAGCAGTCCCACCCTCGCCGCAGAGGTAAACCGCTGGGCCCACGTTTGGACCAGATACGCCACCCCGGTGGCCGCCACGGCCATGAACGCCACCGCGCCGAGCGCCGGCAGGGGCACCTCACCCGGGAGGCGTTCAAACATCCCCGCCGCCGCAGCCAAGACCGCCACGGTCCCGATCTGGATGGTGGCGAACCCTCCCGGGGGAAGCGCGGCCGCGAACCGTCCGACGAGGACGATGTGCACCGCGATCGCGCCGGCACAGCCGAGCACCAGCAGGTCCCCCGCTCGCGGGCGCATGCCCTGCCAGGCCAGCAGCCACAACCCGCACGCGGCGGTGATCACCCCGGCGACGGTCAGGGGGGACGACCGCTGCCCGAGCCAGATCATGGCGAGCAACGGCACGATCACGACGTTCATCCCCGTGATCAGGCCGGCCTCGCTCGCCGTCGTCGAGCGCAGCCCGAGGGTTTGGAGCGCGTAAGCGCAGAACAACACGGCCCCCGTCACGACCCCGCGGCCGACCGCCTCGCGATTGGCGGATCGCAGGTCGCACCGGACGAACGGCAGCATCAGGACCGTCGCCAGCGCGAACCTCAGCCCCAGGTATTGGAACGGGCCGAGGTGACGCAGCACGATCTTGCCGAGCGGGAATGTCGCACCCCACACCACCGCCACGCCCACGAGCGATACGGCGGCGGCGGTGCGCTGCAGGGCCGGAGGCATGCCCTTGCGTTCGAGGGGCGTGGAGGCTCCTCCTCCGGACGCGTGCCTCGGCACAGCGCAGGAGATTCCCCCGCGCGGGCCCGAACCACTGCCCGTGCCTATCGGCGCCCACGTCTCGATCGCAGGCAAGATCTACCAGGCGATTCCCCGAGCCCAGGCGCTGGGCTGCGAGTGCCTCCAGATCTTTTACGGAAGTCCCCGGCAATGGCGCCTCGTCTCCTATCTTCCGCAGGATCTCGCGGAGTTCAAGCGGCGGCGGGCCCAGGCCGACCTCGGCCCGCTGGTCGCCCACGCGCCCTACCTGATCAATCTCGCCTCGCCCGACCCCCGCCTCCACCGGCGCTCGATCGATGCGCTGGCGCACAGCCTTCAAGGAATGGACGCCCTCGGGGGAAAGGCGGTCATCACCCACATCGGCAGCGCCATGGGCAGCCCCTGGCGGACGGCGCGCGCCCGCGTCGCGCGGGCCCTCCGCGCCGCCCTACGCCGCTGCGCGCACACGCACATCCTCCTCGAGGGCAGCGCGGGCGGGGGCCTGGGAGGGACATTTGCGGAGCTGCGCGAGATCATTGACGAAGCCGGAGGGCACCGCCGCCTCGGCGTCTGCTTGGATTCGGCCCATCTTTTTGCGGCCGGCTGGGATCTGCGCACATCGGCCGGCGTCGCCGAGTTGGTCGAGGCGTTCGACCGGGCGGTCGGGATGCGCCGTCTCCGGGCCCTCCACCTGAACGACTCCAAAGCCCACCTGGGATCCCACCTCGACCGCCACGAGAACATCGGGGAAGGCACCATCGGCCGGGCGGGGTTCCGCGCGATCTTCGGACATCCCGCGCTGCGCGATCTCCCCGCCTTTCTGGAGACGCCGGGGTTCGCCCGCGCCGGTCCGGACCGCGAGAACGTCGAGCGGCTCAAACAGCTGAGGGCCGCGGCCCTGCGCGCGGCCGAGATCTCCGCATGAAGTGCGCGACCCATCCCGACAGGAACGCGCTCGGCTACTGCGCGCAGTGCGGAAAACCGCTCTGCAAGGAGTGCCTGGTCCGGCTGAGAACAGGGAACTACTGCGAGGAATGCGCGAACAATCCGGGCGGCCGAGTGGCCAGGCCGCGCCGGCGCTTCCCCTGGTGGACGATCGCCCTCGTGGTGATGGGAATCCTCGCCCTCGCCTCGGTCCTCCGCTCGTTCATCCGCTGAACGCCGCCGGGAAAGGCGTCGCCGGACCGAGTCCCCCAAAGGGTCGATCAGTCCCCCGTCGCCGGCGATGGAATTCCCGGCCGGGGTGCGGGGGCTTCGGGAGCGGCCCCCATCCGCACGAACAGATCCTCCAGGATCACCCGCGGGTTCCCGTTATGCCGGAGCGCGGCCTTCGCCGCTTCGATGGCGTCGACGACGCGCCGGAGGTCTTCCGCCCGCCGGCGTCCGGCCCATTCCGCCACATCGCCTTCGCAGTCTCGGTTGGTGAGGAGGTCCGGATCGCCCGCCGCGCGCCAAACGACGAGATCGCGGAACCACCACTGCGCGATGTCGAGCCATCGCTCCACCTCATCCCGTTGCCTCGCCACGGCTTCCGCCGCGTCGAGGGCGCTGATGACATCCCCGCGCTCGACGGCCCGGAGCACGGCGAGCACCTCCGCGCGGCGGGTGAAGGGCTCATCGCCCGCGCCCGCGGCGTCGAGCGCGGCGCCGACACGACCGCCCGCGATCGCGGCCAGGTAGCGGGCGCGCGGCGGCGGGACGCCCGCCCGCGAAACCAGCGCCTCGGCGACCGCGGCGGACGGCACGAACGAGAAGCGCACGAGCTGCGACCGGGACACGAGCGTGGGGACGAGCGCTTCGGTCGACTCCGAGAGGAGGATGATCACGCTGCGAGACGGCGGCTCCTCCAGGACCTTCAGCAGGCTGTTGGCGGCCTCGGCCCGCATCTGCTCGGTGTCGACGATGATGAACACCTTCCACTTTGCCTCGTAGGGGGGATAGGCCGCCTCATGCTTGAGGTCCCGGACCTGATCGATCGCCACCGCGCGGCGTTCCCCTCCGGACTCGGCCCGCCCCGGGGTGATCACCCGGAGATCGGGGTGGGTCCCGACGGCGACCTTGCGGCAGGCCGGGCAGGTCCCGCACGCGTCGTCCCCCCCGCCGGCGGTGCAGAGGAGCGCCTGGGCGAAGGCGCGCGCGGCGGTCTGACGACCGACCCCAGCGGGGCCGACAAAAAGGTAGGCGTGGGAGATGCGGCCGCTGCGGAGCGCCCCTTGGAGCAGCCGGCGGGCGTGCGGCTGGCCGATGAGGTCGCGAAAGGGCATGGGGGGCGCTGGCCCTAGATCTTCACCAGCCGTTCCACGTCCACGACGAAAACGACGGCGCCCCCGACTTGGACTTTGACCGGCGCGGAGATGTAGGAGTCCACCGGCTCGACCACCGGCGGCAGCGGACTGACGAGCTGCTCCCGCACGTGACAGGTTTTCTGGATGATCGCGAGGACGTTTTCTACCCGGCTCTCGTCGACGCCGATGAGGATCGTGGTATTGCCTTCCCTGAGAAATCCCCCCGTGCTCGCCAGCATCGTCGCCTGAAACTCGGCTTTGACCAGATCCTCCATCAGGCGCCGCTTGTCTTTATCCTGGACGATCGCAAGGATCAGTTTCATCGGGACCCCTCCCTGCCGGGCCCCTCTCCCCGGCGACCCAGCATCTCCACAACAACCCGCCGGATCTGGTCCTGCACGGCGCCTACAGGGCCCCGCGCGTCGATCACCGCGATGCGTTGGGGCTCCTTCTGGGCTAGGGAGAGAAACCCCTCCCGGACCCGCTGGTGGAAGGCCAGCACCTCCTGTTCCATCCGGTCCCCCGCCCCCCGGGTGCGGGCGGAGACGTCGGTCTTGGCCCGGGCCCGCGCGAGCCCGGTGGCGGGGTCGATGTCCAGCAGCACGGTCAGATCCGGCGCGAGGCCGTCGGTCGCGGCCGCGTTGACGCTGCGAACGACCTCGACATCGAGGCCCCGCCCGACCCCCTGGTAGGCCAGCGATGCGTCGACGAACCGATCGCAGACCACCCACCGGCCGGCCCGAAGGGCGGGGACCACCACCTCCCGAACGAGTTGTGCCCGGGACGCGGCGAAGAGGAGCATCTCCGTACACGGTGTCATGTCGCAATGTGCGGGGTCGAGCAGGAGGGTTCGGATCCGCTCGCCGATCGCGGTCCCCCCGGGCTCGCGGACACAGACCACCTCCCGACCGCCGCCGCGGAGATAGTCCGCCAGCAACCGACCTTGCGTGGTCTTACCCGCCCCCTCGGGGCCCTCCAGGGTGATGAAGATCCCCCGCGAGGGCAGTGGGGAGCGCACTACGGCCCCGGCCTCCCCGCGGGGGTCATTGCGGGTAGATCACCACCCGCCGGAACGGATCCGTCCCCTTGCTTTCGGAACTCAGCCCGTACCGCTGAATGAACTGGTGCTGCATCCGCCGGATATAAGAGTTCTGCGGAGACAGTTCGACCGGCTGGGCCGATGCCATCACCTCGGAGATCGCCTCTTCGACCTCGCGCAGGGCCAGGTCGTCGCTGCTGAGACGGTTTTCGATCCCGAAGACCGTCCGCAGGCAGGACTCGATCTGGGAGAGCGTGTTGCTCTTGATCACATGCATCCGCAGCCCGCGCGTGCCGGCCTCCCGCACCCGTTTCGGCTGGCGCTTCTCCTGCGATTTCAGGGTGATGAGGAGATCCGCGTCGGCCAGGGTATTCGCGATGCCGGCCGGCACCCGCAGCTCGTGGATCGCCCGCTCCAGTCGATTCCGGCTCACGGCGTAAGGGTAGATCCGGACGATCTTGGCCGGAGCCTTGACCGCGGGCGGGTGACCGTCGAGAACCGCCGGCAAGCGCGGCTCCTCATCGCCGCTGATCCGCACCTCCCCCTCGGGGGTCCGGGTGCGAATCTCGGGGTGCGGAACGTCACCCCGGAGGAATCGATCCACGACGTGGGCGACATCGTGGTGCACCGCCAGCTTGTCCTGTTCCTGGATCTCGATCACAACCTCGAACGTGGGCGGGGCTTTGCGCTCCAGCACGGTCTTTTGGGTGCCACGGCGGCGTGCCTCTTCATCGCTCAGCGTTACGGCCTGGATACCGCCGACGAGATCGCAGAGGGTCGGATTCTGCAGCAGGTTGTCCAGCGTGTTTCCGTGCGCGGTAGCGATCAATTGGACGCCCCGCTCGGCGATCGTACGGGCGGCGAGCGCTTCGGCTTCCGTGCCGATCTCATCGATCACGATGACCTCGGGCATGTGGTTCTCCACGGCCTCGATCATCACCGCGTGCTGGAGCTCCGGGTACGGCACCTGCATGCGCCGCGCCCGTCCGATCCCCGGATGCGGGATATCCCCGTCCCCCGCGATCTCGTTGCTCGTATCGACCACCACGACCCGCTTGCCGATCTCATCGGAGAGCACCCGCGCGGCTTCCCGCAGCAGCGTCGTCTTGCCGACCCCCGGCCGGCCGACGAGCAGGACGCTTTGCCCGGCTTCGATCACATCGCGGATGATGTCGACGGTCCCGAACACCGCACGCCCGACGCGGCACGTCAGCCCGATGATCTCCCCGACCCGATTCCGGATCGCGGAGATTCGGTGCAGCGTCCGCTCGATCCCGGCCCGGTTGTCCTTGCCGAAGGTTCCTACACGTCCGATGACGTGCTGCATCTCCTCGCGGCTAACGAACTCCTCCGCGAGGCGGACGGCGCGGCCGGGGAACCGCGCCTCGGGCTCGCGGCCCAGGTCGAGCACGACCTCGAGCAACTCATCCAGTTCGGGCTGCTGCTCAATAGCCGAGCGAATGGGGGGAGGCAGGACGCCGAGGAGCACGTCCAGGTTGTCGGTGATGTGGATCTGGTGTCCGCTCACCCTGCGTCACCTCATCCCGGAATGCCGGGCGTTCGGTTGGCCCCCCGGGGGAAACAACAAGGAGGAGAACCCGGCTGCCTGGCTCTCCCCCAAACGGTATCGCGCCCGATATGCGGCTGGAACATCGCTGCTTCCATTATAGGGGGAGGGCCCACCGCCTGCAACTGATTCAACGGGCGTCCTCGTGGGCCGGCCGGTCCCAGGCCGCGGCGGGGGGACCCCCGATCACTCCACAGCGACGATCAGGCACTTGAGGTACCTCAGTTCGGGCATCGCGGGGTGGACCGGGTGGTCACGGGCCTGAGAACGTACCTCCAGGATACGGATGCGGCGCCGCGCGTCCCGCGCCGCCTCGTTCACCACCGCGACGAGATGTGCCTCGCTGACGTGATACGAACAGGAGCACGTCACGAGCCATCCGTCCGGACCCAGCACCTTGAGCGCGCGAAGGTTGATCTCCTTGTATCCGGCGAGACCGCCGGCGAGCGCCGCCTTGGTCTTGACGAAGGCCGGAGGGTCCAAGATGACCAGGTCGAACCCGGGTCCCGCAGCGGCGAGTCGCCGCAGCCCGTCGAACGCGTTTTCGCGCAGCCACCGGCACCGGTCCGAACAACCGTTGCGCGCGGCGTTCCGCTCCGCCCCCGCAACGGCGGCGCCCGAGATCTCCATCCCGGTCACCGAGACCGCCCCGTGGGCGGCGGCCTGGATCCCCCACGCCCCGGTGTACGCGAATCCGTCGAGGACGCGGGCGCCCGCGGCGAGCTCCGCGGCCCTCGCCCTGTTCTCGCGCTGGTCCAGGAAGAACCCCGTCTTCTGGCCCGCGGCGATGTCCACGAGGAAGCGGCAGCCTCCTTCCTCGACCTCCACCTCCGTCGGCCCGCCGCCTCGAATCCACCCGGTCTGGCGCGGGAGCCCTTCAAGCCGCCGCACCGTCGGATCGTTGCGTGCGTAGATCCCCCGCGGGTGGACGATCGCATCGAGTAACCCGGCGAGCATCTCCTTCCGCTTATCCATTCCCAAGGTGAGGGTCTGGATGACGAGCACATCGTTGTAGCGGTCGACGATCAACCCGGGCAGACCGTCGCCCTCGCTGTAGACCAACCGGCACGCGGTCAGCGCCGCGCCGAGGCGTGCGCGGAGCGCCGCGGCGCGGTTTAGGCGGTCGGCAAAGAATGCCTCATCGAGCGGGCGGTCGTCGGTGGTAAAAAGGCGAACCGTGATCACCGAGCGGGTGTTGAGGAGCCCCACCCCCAGGTGGCGCCCCGAGGCCGTCCGCACCGCGACCGCGTCCCCGTCCTCCGGCTCTCCCTCGATGCGGGCGATCTCGGTTCGGTACACCCAGAGGTGGCCGGCGCGAAGGCGCTGTTCGCGGCCGGGGCGGATGACGACCGCGGCGGGGGCCGGAGGAACCCTACCCGATCTGGCGGGAAGGGTGCCGGGGGCGGGAGCCATGGGGGCCGACTCGGTCGCCGATGTGGCAACACGGCACCAGCACGCGGCGGGAGGTCAAAAGAGGCTGGTCTGCGCCGGTTGATCCGCCTTCGGCTCTTCCGCGGCGCCCCCGAAGATCCGGATCTCGCCGAACACCCCGTCGTACCCCGGCCGGATCTGCACGCGTCCCTCGCGCACGCGCCGCAGACCCTCCACGACCCGTGGCCGGGCGTACCGGGTCACCTCGTCCAGCGGAACGTCCATGAGGACGGCGAACTCATTGCCGAGCGCCTGGACCAGCTTGAGGTACTCCTCGCGCACCGTGTTGGTCCCCGGCTGCGACCCGAGGGCTTCGGCGATGATCTCCTCGAGCGGGATGAGGTGGCGAAACGGCACCCGTCCGGGCCCCGCCGCCTCTTCCTGCCGGCTGGCCAGGGCATCAACCCTCGACATCACCCCCACCGTCAGGGGCCGTCCGCACGCCGGACAGATTCCCCGATGGGCGCGGGTGTCTTTGGGAGCGAGCCGCTGGTTGCAGGCCCGGTGGCCGTCAAAGTGATATTTCCCTTCTTCGGGGAAGAACTCGATCGTGAACAGGAATTTGCTCCGATCGCGCCGCCGCAGGATCCCCAGGATCTCCGAGTAGTCGAGGGCGCAGTCGAACACGTTGGCCTCTCGGCCGAGCTTTGCCGGTGAATGCGCATCGGAGTTGCTCACCAGCATCACCCCATCCAGTTCGGCGATCCGCCAGTTCATGGGGGGGTCGCTGCTCAGCCCGGTCTCCACGGCGTGGATGTGTCGCACCTGGTCACCGAAGCATTCCTGGAGGGAGTCGAACCCGGAGTTGCTTCCGTAGAGGGAAAACCACGGCGTCCAGACGTGCGCGGGAATCAGCATGCACTCGGGGGAGACCTCCATCACATACTCGACCAGCTTGTCGCTGGGCAGCGACAGCGTGGGGCGTCCGTCGGCCATCAGGCTCCCGAATCGCGCCAACACGGCGTTGATCCGATCGACCACCTCGAAGCTGGGGGCGAGCAGGATGTTGTGGATCTTCCGCAGGCGCCCGCCCTGCGGATAGATGTTGCTCACCTCAGAGGTGAGCAAAAAATGCCGGTCGCCAAACGTGTAGAGACCCCGGCCGTTGGGCTTCAGCTTAGCGCGGAGTTCGCGCAACCACACGGGATGGGTAAAGTCTCCCGTGCCGACCAGGGTGATGCCCTTCAGGGTGCACCATCGCGCCAAGGCCTCGACATCCATTTCCCGGCTGGTGGCGCGACTGAATTTCGAGTGCAGGTGCAGATCCGCGACGATGCGCATGGGAGAGAATTCGTCCCACCGAACGCTTATCCTCTTCGACGGGTTAGACTTGCGCCAGCATGCCGTGCAGGAGGGCTTTGCCGACGATCGAGAACAGCGCGGGCCGTCGCAATCCCGCGACGCCGAGGCCGCGCAGCAGCGGGAGGAACAGACGGGACTGGAACTGCGTATCGCCGACGTGTTCCACGCTGGAGCGGATCTGCGGGCTCTCCGCGATCAAGCGGAGCAGGACGTCCAGGTCGGCGTCCGACAACCGGTTGATGGCGCGGCGCCCGTACGCCGTGAACGCCACCTCGCGCCCAAACCGCCGCCGCCAGCGCCGTTCGTACTCGGCGAGCGCCGAGCGCTCCCCGGCAACGTACCGGGGTGCCACCTCCCCGGCGATGCGACCGGCGATCATCGCGTAGTAGATGCCGCCGCCGGATGTCGCCTTCACCTGGCCGGCGGCGTCTCCCACGATGATCATGCCGTCCGTACTCGCCGGACCGCCCGGCCCCACGAGCCCGACGCGACCGGCGACCTTGGCCTCCACCACCGCCCCGGCGAACCGGGCGCGCACCGCGGGGTGCGTGGCCAACAATCGGTCGAGGTACCAGACGGGGGGCCGGCGGGCGATCAGGGGATCGACGCACAGCCCCACCCGGGCGCGGTCCCCACCCAGCGGCATCACCCAGGCAAAGAAACCCGGAGCGACCGCCCGGCCGAAAAAGACCTCCGGGGTATCCACCGCCATGCCGCCCACCCCGCGCATCTGGTACTGCAGGCCCATCGCGTAGCGGCACGGCAGGGAAAGCCCGAGCGATCGGGGAAGTCTCGGCGCGGCCCCCTCGGCGTCGATCAGCAGGCGGCAGGAGGTCTCAAAAGCTTGACCGCGTTCCTGGCCGCTGACGATCATCCGGTCGCCCCCGCGGCGGGCCTCGGTGACGCGGATGCCCACCCGAACATCCACCCCGGCGGAAACGGCGCGCTCGACCAGCCAGCGGTCGAAGGCCACCCGATCGACGACATAGGAGTCGACGGTCGGCCGGCGGACGCGCACCCGGACCCCCCCGGGGGAGTGAAACACCGCCGCGCTGACCGCGTTCAGGGCCAGGGATTGGGGGATTTCGAACTCGGAAAACGCATGGCGCGAGAGCTTCCCGGTGCAGTGACTGGGCAGGCCGACGGAACGGTGCTCTTCGACCAGGAGCGTGCGCAGCCCGCCGCTGGCCGCGGCGCGCGCGGCCTCCGCCCCCGCCGGGCCGGCACCGACGACGATCACGTCATACCCCATCACCGAGGTGTGGGGGTTCGGGACCGCATCTGGGACTTCCTTTGCGGTCCCGCTCGTTGTGAGAAGTGATGACGATTCAACTCGCCGCGGCGCTCTCCCTGATCCTCCTGCTGGCGGCGCCGACGCCCGGGCCCGCGGTCGTCGCCCCCGAGGAGATCGTGCGGGAACTCGTCGATGTGCCTGGCGCGGCCGAGCCTCACACGCCGCCCGAATACAACCGTGCGCGGGCGTTCCGGTACCATGCGCCCGGCGGTCCCGCCCCCGCGGTCGTCCTCGTCCTCATCCCGGGGCTGAACTCGGGGCCGAACACACTGGACGTCCTGGCACGGGCGCTGATCGCCGGCCACGGCCCGGGGCTCGAGGTCTGGGCCGTGGCGCCGCGGGCCACGTTGCTCCAGGACCGCCGAGGCATCGTCGCGGCGCTGGCCTTTGGAAACCCCGACTTCGCGCTCGGGTACTATTACGGGGCACTGCCGATCGACGGCCACACCTTCCACCTGCTCAAAGGGTCGGAGGTCCCGTACATGGCCTACTGGGGATTGGACGTCCACCTGCGCGACGTGCACGCGCTGATCCATGAGGTCCGGCGTCGCGACCCCGCGGCCCGCGTGGTGCTGGGGGGACACTCCCTCGGCGGGGTCTTCGCCGCGGCCTACGCGGGGTATGACTTCTCCTCCATCCCCGGAGCAAACCCGTCGACCGCACCGCCCTCTCCTCCAGACATCGGCGCCCGAGGGATCTCCGGGCTGCTGTTCGTCGACGGCATGCCGCTCCACGTCCCCCTGCGCCTCTCGCCGTCCCGGTATCTCCACGGGGTCCGGATTCCATCCTTTATCCGCATCCCCGGGCTGGAAAACCTCATCACCACCGACCCTTCGAAGCGCGTCGCGCCGTTCACGAAAACCAGCAAGCTCGCGCGGACGCAGGACAGCATCCTCGTCGATGTGGTGAGCGTGTACGCGTACTTGAAACCCAACGACCGCAGCTACTTCCCGTTCTATCCTCGCCGGGGGCTGGCAATCACGAACAGCGCCCTCGTCGCCGCCATCTTCTCCGATCAGATGCAGCCCGATCGATTTGTCCGCGCCGCCGTCGAAGTCCCCGTGGGGGTGTTCAAGCGGGTGCCCGATCCGACGGGGATCAACCTGAGCGGACTCCTCGATCTGCAGGGCGGGCGGCCGGCACCCGGGCATCCCCTCATCTATCTGCCCGAGGAGAAGGGGCAGCCGGGGGTGCGCGTGCACCTGCGCCAGCTGCTGGGCGCCATCCTCAGACCGGGGGGGGAATTCACGGAATGGTACTTCCCCTGGAGGATCGTGCTCGACGTTGGGCTCGCAGATACCCTGGACACCAGCGACGCGTTTTCCCGACAGTACATGAACCTCACGCACGTCCGGGACACCGATGTGCCGATGCTCATCATCGGCGCCGGGCACGGGCTGGTCCGGTCCGTGGGGGCCACCGAGTTCTACCTGCGCCACGTCGCCACCCCGCGAGACCAGATCGCCGTCCGGATCTTCCCCGACTACTCCCACCTGGACGTCGAGGACGCTGATCCCAATCCTGCGGTCTCCCTCATTCTCACCTGGCTGAACAACGTGGTACACTAGGCGTCGCGGGGGGACGCGGATGCGAAAGATCCTGGGGACGATGCTCGTGCTACTGCTGGCCGCCTCCGTCGGAACCGGCCCCGGTTCCGCGTGGGCCGGGTGTTCCGCCCCGCTGTTCGCCTATCGGCACGGGACGGTGACCTTCAGCGAGGCGGGCCGCACCGCCCGGATCCGCGTTGAGATCGCCGACAAGAGCGACCAGATGGAAGTGGGGCTGATGTGCCGGCCGTCGTTGGATGCGGACGCGGGGATGCTCTTCGAATTTCCGTACCCGACCGAAGGCGCGTTCTGGATGAAGAACACGCTGGTCCCGCTGGCGATCGCGTTCATCGATTCTGACTGGCACATCGTGCGGATCATGGAGATGGCCGTGGCTCCGGACCCGACCGCCGACGATGCGAGCAAGTTTCCCCTGTACGAGCCCAAAAAGACATATCGCTACGCCCTCGAGGTGAACGCCGGGTACTTCACAAAACACAACCTGGACGAGCACGCCGAGGTGCGGTTCATCTCTGAGGGCAGCCTCGCTCCGGGGAGGGAGATCCCGGCTGAAGTGGCCAACGAACCGATGTCGACGCCTCATCCGTGAAGGCATGATTTGACGCTTTCTCGGTGGTGAAGATTGAATCCCGGCTGGGGGGGCGAGCCCGGACTCTCATCCTCGAAATAGCGCCATCTACCGCAGAAATACTCAAGTTTTCACCGTAATCCTTTCGATTTCTTATTGAATCGCTCCCCGGCCCTCTGTTATGATGGGGGCGCCCCAAATGTGAAGCTTTTCCACCTTAGATCGTGCAGAACAGCACAATTCGGCGCGCGCCAGAGCATTCGGGAGTCCGGAAGGCCGGGAGCTCCGACCGCGCCCGCGGGTTGCGGGGCACATTCTTCACTAAGGAGGACCGTGGATGAGCGAATCTGGCATCACCCTTCCGGCGTTCGGCAGGGTCGAGTCCACACTGCTGTGGCTCGTCTTCGCCGCCGGACTATGCGCCCTCGCCTACGGGTGGTGGCTGATTCGCGGCGTCCTCCGGCGGAGCCCGGGTCCGGCGTCGATGCAAGAGGTGGCCGCCGCCATCCAGGAAGGCGCCCACGCCTACTTGGGACGGCAGTTCCGGACGATGTCGGCGTTCATCCTGGCGATTACGGTTGCCCTCTACGCCCTCTATCGTCCGATCTACTCGAACCCCGTCCTCGCCGTCGGGGTTGCCCTGGCGTTTCTCTTCGGCTGCCTGGCGAGTTACGGGGCGGGGTACGTGGGCATGAACCTCGCGGTGCGCGGCAATGTCCGGACGGCGTTCGCGGCGACCCGCAGCTTCAAGGAAGCTCTGGAAACCGCCTTCCACGCGGGGACGGTGTCCGGCATGTTCACGGTCGGCCTGGGCCTGCTCGGGGCGACGGCGATCTTCGTGCTCTTCCGCGGAGACGCCACCCGGGTGCTCATCGGCTTCGGGTTCGGAGGATCCCTCGTGGCGCTGTTCATGCGCATCGGCGGCGGCATCTACACGAAAGTGGCCGATGTCGGTGCCGACCTCGTGGGCAAAGTCGAAGTCGGCATCCCCGAGGACGATCCCCGCAACGCGGCGACGATCGCGGACAACGTCGGCGACAACGTCGGCGACTGCGCGGGGATGGCGGCCGACGTCTTCGAGTCCTACGAGGTCACCCTGGTGGCGGCGATCATCTTGGGCGCAGGCACGCTCCTCGACCCGCGCTTCCGCGCGCTCTACGGGGGACACGCCTCGGCCTTCGCCCTCAAGCTGATCTTGTTCCCGCTGCTCGTCCAGGGGGTCGGCGTGTTCGCCTCGATCCTCGGCACCCGGTTCGTTCGAGTAAAGAGCGACGAGATCAGTGATCCGATGCGCCCCATCAACACGGGGTTGTGGATCTCCGCGGTGGCCGCGGTGGTGGGCTTCAGCGCGGTCAACGCCGCGTACCTGACCGACCCGAACACCGGCGCGGTGGATTGGCGGTTTTCCTTCGCCACGCTCACCGGTCTCGTCTTGGCGCTCGTCATCAAGTGGCTGACCGATCAGTATACGAACCCGGCGCGTCGGCCGGTCACCGAGATGGCGTACTCAACAAAGACGGGACCGGCGACATTCCTGCTGTCGGGGCTGGGGTTCGGCCTGGAGTCCTCGGTGTGGGCGATCCTCGCGGTCGCCGCCACCATTCTCGCGTCGTTCACCATCTTCCAGGGGGATTTGGCCCTGGCCGGATACGGGGTGGCGCTCGCCGGGTTGGGACTCCTCAGCGTGACGGGCTACATCCTCGCCATGGACACCTTCGGACCGATCGTCGACAACGCCAACGGTATCGTGGAAATGTCCGGCGCGGACGGGCGGGGCCACAGCGACCTCGCGACGCGGGTCGTGGCACAGCTGGATCAAGCCGGCAACACGACAAAGGCACTGACCAAAGGGTTCGCCATCGCCACCGCGGTGATCGCGGCCACCGCGCTCTTTCGATCGTTCGCGGACCAAGCCCAACTCACCGCCTCGGCCGATGCCCTCCGCCAGACGCTGGCCGCGGGGGGCGCGTCCGCGACCGCAGCGCTCGACCGGGTGGGGATTCAGGTCAACCTCCCCCTCATCTTCATCGGGCTCCTGATCGGCGGCGCCGTCCCGTTCCTGGTCTCGGCGTTCCTGATCCGGGCGGTGGGGCGGTCGGCGTTCGAGGTCGTGGAGGAAGTCCGCCGCCAGTTCCGCGAGATCCCCGGCATCATGGAGGGCAAGGCGAAACCGGAGTACCACCGCTGCGTCGATATTGTCACCCGCGCGGCACAGCGGGAACTCCTCTCCCCCGCGATCATCGCGATCGCCGCCCCGATTATGGTCGGATTCGGATTGGGGGCCGCCCCGCTCGGGGGCTTTCTGGCCGGCGCGATCCTCACCGGGCAACTGCTGGCGGTGTACATGGCGAACACCGGCGGGGCCTGGGACAACGCCAAGAAGAAGATCGAGGACGGGTTCCTGGGGGGGAAGGGCACCGAATACCATAAAGCGGGCGTTATCGGCGACACGGTCGGCGACCCGCTGAAGGACACCGCCGGCCCGGCCCTCAACCCGCTGATCAAGGTGATGAATCTCGTGAGCCTCCTCATCGCGCCGGTGGTGATCGCCCCGCTGGGTTGGGCGGTCCGCGGCACGATCGTGGCGGTGGCCGTGGTCCTGATGGCCGTCGCCGTCGCGGTGAACCGGCGGAGCGCGGTGACGCCCGAGGACATCGAGGCGGCGGCGCGGATGCCGGCGAGGGCGCAGTGAGGAAAGGATCCCGCCTCCCGGCGCCGGCGCTCGATGTCCGGGAGCAACTGGCCCGGAAGGCCGCGGAGATCTCGGCGCTGCGCGAGATCAGCCGGACGATCAGCGAGGCCACCGACCTCGATAGCACGCTCACCCTGATCACCCGCAAGACGGCCGAGGTCATGCGGATGGACAGTTGCTCAATCTACCTCCTCGACACCCCGCGCGAGTACCTCGTGCTCAAGGCGACCACCGGGCTCGCCGCCGAAGCGATCGGCCGCGGCCGCCTCCGTCTCGGCGAAGGGCTGACGGGGTGGGCGGCGCAGACAGGGCAACCCGCCGCCTCCGCCAACGCGCCGGCGGACCCCCGCTTCAAGTACGTCCCGGGGACCCACGAGAACCGGTTCCATTCGCTTCTGGCGGTGCCCCTGGCAACGGGCGGAAAGATCGTCGGAGCGATCAACGTGCAGACGACCGGCACGCACGAGTATCACGAGGACGAGGTCGAGCTGCTCAGCATCATCGCGGATCTGGCGAGCGGGGCGCTGGAAAAGGCCCGGCTCTACGACAGCATGCGGCGTCAGATCATGGAGCTCAGCACGCTTGCCGAAGTCAGCGAGACGCTGACCTCGCCGCTCTACCTCGAACAGATCCTGCGTCTTCTGGTGGAGATGGCGAGCCGCGTCTTCGAAGCCCGCCTCTGCACCCTGATGCTGCTCGATGGGGACGAGCTGCGCCTGGCGGCGGAACACCCCGAGAGCGAGCGGCCGCGGATGCGGCAGGCGCTTCGGATCGGCGACGGCATCCCGGGAGAGGCGGCCGCTTCCGGCCAGCCCGTCTGGAGCCTCGACCTCGACACCGATCCCCGGTTCCACCCTCAGCTGCTGCCCGAAGGGACCGCGGCCGGATCCGTGCGATCCATGCTCTCGGTGCCGCTGCGGGTGCGGGACCGCACGCTTGGGGTCGTGAGCTGCTATACCGGGCGACGCCATGCCTTCTCGCAGAACGAGATCAACCTGCTGCAAACGCTGGCGAACCAAACCGCGCTCGCGATCGAGAACGCCGGGCTGGTGGTGAAATCGGCGATGGTCCGCGAGATGCACCACCGCGTCAAGAACAACCTCCAGATGATCGCGATGCTCCTCAGGCTGCAGATGCGCGACGGCCGCGAGGTGTCCGGCCGGGAGGTGCTCACGGAAACGATCAACCGCATCCTCAGCATCGCGGCGGTGCACGAAATCCTTGGGGCCGAGGGTCTGCGCCAGGTGACGGTGCGCACGATGCTGGAACGGGTGGTGCACACGGTCACGCAGACGATGGCGCCGCCGGGGTTTGCGCTCGACGCCCGGATCGAAGGCGACGACCTGAGCCTGCCGAGCCATCAGGCCACGTCGCTGGCCCTGGTGGTCAACGAACTGCTGCAGAATGCGATGGAACACGCCTTCCCCGGCCGGTCGGCGGGCCGGGTCGTCATCACCCTCAGCGAGGGCCGCGACGAGATCCGGGTGGAGGTGCGGGACGACGGGGTGGGGCTCCCCGACGGCTTCTCCCCCAGCCGGTCGGCGGATCTCGGGCTGCAGATCGTCCAGACCCTTGTGCAGGACGACCTCAAGGGTCGCCTTTCGCTGACCAACGCCCGCGGAGTACGCGCCGCGATCACGATGCCCCGCGCCGCGGGGAGCTGATCGATGGCCGACGCGATGCGCATCCTCATCGCCGACGACGAGCCCGTCATCCGCATGGGCCTCAAGACCATGCTGGAGGAACACGGGTACAAGGTCGTCGGCGAAGCCCCGGACGGCGAGCAAGCGGTGACGCTGGCGGGGAAGAGCAACCCCGACCTGATCTTCATGGACATCAAAATGCCCGGGCTGGACGGGATCGCGGCGGCCTCCACGATCATGGCCCGATCGCCGAAACCGATCATCCTCCTCACCGCGTGGAGCGAGCGCGACCTCGTGCAGCGAGCACAAGAGGCTGGGGTCCTCGCCTACCTGGTAAAGCCCGTGCGCGAAACCGAACTCATCCCGGCGATCGAGGTCGCCATCGCCCGCTTCCAGGAGCTTCGCGCGCTCCAGCAGGAGGTCGGCACCCTCAAGGACACCCTGGAGACCCGGAAACTCGTCGAGCGGGCCAAGGGGATCTTGATGAAGCGCGAAGGGGTCGACGAGCAAGAGGCGTTTCTGCGCATCCAGCAGCAGAGCCGCAACACCCGCACGGCGATGCGGGAAATCGCCAGGGCCATTCTCGTCTCCGATGAGATGCGCCGGCATTCGACCCCGCCGACCTCCGGGCGGGTCGAGGTGCGGACGCCGGCGGATCTCCTGCGGGTGTTCTGCGGCGTCCGGATCCTCCCGGGGGCGCCCGGGGCGACCGACCTCTCGGTGTCGGGGATAGACCCGCTGGCCTATCTCTCGTTGGGGCCCGGGACCGAGGTGACCGTGGAAGGCTATGTCACCAGCCGGACCGAGGACGGGGAGTACGGCCTCGGCATCGGCTTTGGGATCGCGCCCAGCCCGCAGGCGGGAGAGAGTGAGGGCGTGGTGATGTGCGTGATCCAGAACGCCCTCCGCCCCGGCGCGTTGACCGCGGGCGGGACGGCCCACAGCGCCTACGCGCAACCGCTCGACGAGGTCATGGCCACCCAACAGCAGGTCACGGTCACCGGCCTGCTCCGCCTGATGCCCGACCAAGCCTCGGCGGGACATTCGATCCTCCCCCACCTGCTGGAGATCCATCCGGTGCGGAGCGTCACGACCGAACGCGGCCTGACCTTGCCGGCCATCTCCCTTGATGCGCCCGGTGGCCCCGAGTGGACCGAGGTGGAGACGGTCCACCCCATGCCCTTCGGCGACTTTTCGCCGCACACCCATATTGGGGTCATGGGGACGGTGCTGACGTTCCGCGAAGTCCCCCCGCTTGAGACGGCGTACGTGTACATGACCGGGCGGTTCCTCGGGGGGCGGAGCCAATTCGTCGAGGGACGGCCCTTCCTGTTCGCGTTCGGAGACGCTGCGGGTCGGATTCGGATCACCGCGGCCACCATCCCCGGGACCCCTGCCTACGAGGTCTCGCGGCGGTGGCTGTCCTCGCCGCCGACCGGACCGATGACGGTGGTCGGGCTACGCACATTCAACCTCCCCGCGCTGTTTGCGCCGGGCGGCGGGCGGGTGGAGGTGGTGCTCTGCCCGGTGTTCCGCATCTTCCCGGGAACGATCCGAGGCTCCTCCGCACCCGCGCCCACCGCGCGGTTCGAACTGATCCCCATCGGCGGCGAGCCGTCCATCAGCGAAGATGGCTCGCGTTCGGCCCGGCGCGGAAAGGCGAAGCGCCCCGGCAAGAAGCGCGCACGAACCGGGGCCGCCAAACCGCGGACGGCCAAACCCCACGCCGCCCAGAAGCGGCCCGGCGCACGGTCGGGACGCGGGCCCAAGGCCCGGGCGCGGAAACGCCCCTGACTGGGTTCCCCGTTCCACCCATTTGTCAGTTGACACTTACGTAAGACTAAACTAAAATATCGGGTGTGGAGGACGCCATCCGAGCCCTGGCCGAACCGCGCCGGCGCGTGATCCTGCGCCTCGTCTACGACACCGAGCTCTCGGCCGGCCAGATCGCCTCGCACTTCGATGTCACCCGGCCGGCCATCTCTCAGCACATCACGGTTCTTAAGCACGCCGGCCTGATCACCGAGCGGAGGGCGGGCACCCGCCGCCTGTACCGGGCCCGCCCGGAAGGGCTGGAAGAGCTGCGCGAGTTCCTGGAGGGTTTTTGGGACCACAAGCTCGACCTGCTCAAGCACGCCGCGGAGACCGAGGAAAGGGAGGCCGAACGGCATGACCATCGACGAGGCCACCGTCATCAGGCGCGTGATCCGCATCGCGGCACGCCCTGAGACCGTCTTTACCTTCTTTACGGACCCGAAAAAGATGGTGCGGTGGAAGGGGCGGCAGGCCACCCTTGACCCGCGAATCGGGGGGACCTACAGGGTCGACATCAACGGACGGAACATCGCCCTGGGGGCATTCGTGGAAATCGTCCCATATCGGCGCGTGGTGTTTACCTGGGGCTGGGAAGGAGACGGACCTCCCGTGCCGCCTGGTTCTTCGACCGTCGAAATCACGCTCGCCCCGGACGGCGACGGGACGATCCTCACATTGATCCACCGCGATCTGCCCGCGCCTACGCGCGAGGCGCACGCCCACGGATGGGAGCACTATCTGGCCAGGCTGGCGGACGCCGCGGCCGGCCGAGACCCAGGGCCGGACCCGTTGGCGACGCCTCCCGTCTCCGCGGGCGGCCCCGGGGAGTAGCCCCACCCGGCGAGAGGAACCCGGCCCGCGTCCCGGGACCGCGGATGTTATCGATTCGTCACACGCGTTCGGAATATGTTGATGGTACAAATCGCAAAAGGAGGAATCACCGGTGCCCAGAGTGGTGCATTTTGAGTTGGCCGCGGACAACCCCGAGCGGGCCGCGAAATTTTACGGTCAGGTATTTGGGTGGAAGATCACCAAATGGGAAGGGCCGGAGGACTATTGGCTCGTCACGACCGGCGACGACAAGCAGCCCGGCATCAACGGAGGCCTGATGCGCCCGAGGGGACCGCAGAAGGTCGTGAACACCGTCGACGTTCCCTCGGTCGATGAATTCACGGCGAAGATCACGAAGAACGGGGGCAAGATCGTCGCGCCGAAGATGGCCATCCCCGGCGTCGGCTATCTGGCGTACTGCCAGGACACCGAGGGCAACGCGTTCGGGATCATGCAGTCGGACGAAACCGCCAAGTAGCGGATGCGAGGAGGAATGACGATGGACGAACGGACGCTGCTCCAGCAACAACTCGCCGGCAGCCACCAGGCCGTCCGGTACGCCCTGAGCGAGGTCTCCGACGACGATGCGCGCCGGATGCCGCACTCGGCGCTGTCCCCGGTGATCTGGCAGGTGGGACACCTGGCGCTCACCAACGCGAACTTCAGCCGGCGCGCCGGCGTCACGCCCGGGTCGGCGCTGCCGGCGACGTACGCGGATCTGTTCAAGAGCGGGACCGGTGGGAAGGCTGAGTACCCCCCCCTCGCTCAGATCGTCCAGGCCTTCGACGACAGCCACGAGGCCCTGGTGCGAGTGGTGGCGGAGGCAAACCTTGACGCCGCGGATGAGGGCCCCCGAGGGCTCTGGAAGAACTACGCGGGGATGTTCAACTTTGCGAACGCGCACCGGTGGTACCACATCGGGAAAATCATGTCATTGCGGGCGCTCCTCGGGAAACCGCGCCTCTTTGGATAGAAAAACCAGGGGGAACGCCGGGGGCGCCCGCGACCGCGGGACCCTCGGCGTCCCCGAAAGGCGGTTGACTTCCCCTCGTGCGCATGGTATAAAAATCCCGTAGTGAATAGCGGTACCGGGGGCCATGACGCCTCCCGGGCGCTCAGCGCTCGGGGGGCTTTTTGTGTGCCCTCCAGCAGTGCACTCTGTCCCGGCCGGGACGCGGAGGTGGAGGAATGGCTGGTAAGGATATGACCGCACGCGAGGTGGTCGCGTACATCAAAGAGCACGGCATCAAGATGGTGGATCTGAAGTTCGTGGACGTTCCGGGCACCTGGCAGCACACCACCATCCCGGCCAGCCAAGTGGACGAGAGGACGTTCTCGCGGGGCATCGGGTTCGACGGCAGCAGTATCCGCGGTTTTCAGGCGATTCAGGAAAGCGACATGCTGTTGATGCCCGACCCGACGACGGCGCGTCCCGACCCCTTCACGGAGATCCCGACGCTGTCGGTCATCTGCAACGTCAACGACCCGGTCGCCGGAAAGCCGTATTCGAGGGATCCGCGGTATGTCGCGCAAAAAGCTGAGGAACACCTCAAAGCGTCTGGCATCGCGGACACGAGCTACTGGGGGCCGGAAGCGGAGTTCTTCGTGTTCAACAACGTGCAGTACGAGGTCCTCCCGCAGCGCATGGGATACAGCATCGACTCCACCGAGGCGACGTGGAACTCGGGGCAGCCCGGGCTGGCCAATCGAATGCGGGTCAAGGAAGGCTACTTTCCCGTCCCGCCGGCGGACACCATGCTCGACCTCCGCAGCGAGATGACGCTGGAGATGGAGAAGTGGGGGATCGAGGTGGAGATGCAGCACCACGAGGTCGGTCACGCCGGACAGGGCGAGATCGACATGAAGTACAATACCCTCGCCAGAACCGGGGATAGCTTGTTGGGGTACAAGTACATCGTCAAGAATGTCGCGCGCCGCCACGGGATGACGGCGACGTTCATGCCGAAGCCCCTGTTCGGAGACAACGGGACGGGAATGCACACCCACCAGAGCCTCTGGAAGGGCGGCCAGAACATCTTCTACAGCGAGGGCGGGTACGCCGAGCTCAGCCAGGAGGCCCTCTACTACATCGGCGGACTGCTCACCCACGTCGACGCGCTCCTCGGGCTGTGCGCGTGCACCACCAACTCCTACCGGCGGCTGGTCCCGCACTATGAGGCCCCGGTCAACATCGCCTTCAGCCAGCGCAACCGCAGCGCCGCGGTCCGCATCCCGATGTACTTCTCCGGCCCGGCGGCGGCGACGAGCAAGCGGATCGAGTTCCGGTGTCCGGACGCGACCGCCAACCCTTACCTGGCCTTCGCCGCCCAGCTGATGGCCGGGATGGACGGGATTAAGCGGAAGATCGACCCGCGGAAGGCGGGGTTTGGCCCGATGGACAAGAACACCTACGAACTGGAGCCCGAGGAGGCCGCGAAGATCAAGAGCGTGCCCGGATCGCTGGGGGCGGCGCTGAATGCGCTCGAAGCCGACCATGAGTTTCTCCTGGAGGGGGATGTCTTCACCCGGGACCTGCTCGACACGTGGATCGACTATAAGCGCACGAGGGAACTCCACGAGGTAAACATCCGGCCGGTGCCCTACGAGTTCTTCCTGTACTACGACGTCTAGGCGCAGACCCGCGCGGAATGTGACCGAGGGCCCCGCCCGGCGGCGGGGCCCTCGCCGTTCGAGGCTCAATGCTATAATGATGACTGGCTCAAACCTACCCTGTCTGCGGGGGGACCGAGATGAGTCGGTTTCGGGTCGCGATGGCCCAGATCAACACCACCGTCGGGGACTTCGAGGGAAACACCCGAAAGATCATCGAGCGGATCGAAGAGGCCCAGGCGCTGGGTGCGGACGTCGTCTCGTTCCCGGAGCTGGCGGTCACCGGGTATCCGCCCGAGGATCTCCTGATCAAGACGGATTTTGTGCACGAGAACCTGGCGTGCCTCGATGAGATCGCCCGACACGTCACCCGCACCGCGGCGATCGTCGGGTTCGTCGATTCCGGCGATCACCTCTACAACGCCGCCGCGGTTCTGCACGCGGGACGCGTCGCCGGAGTGTACAGGAAGATGCGGTTGCCGAACTACGGAGTCTTCGACGAGAAGCGATATTTCCAACCCGGGGTGGAGAGTCCGGTATTCGTGATCCGGGGAATCCCGGTGGGCGTGAGCATCTGCGAGGACATCTGGGCGCCCGGCGGACCGCTGCTCGCCCAATCGCTGGCCGGCGCACTCATCGCCATCAACATCAACGCCTCGCCCTATTCCACCGGCAAGTGGCGGGTCCGGGAGGAGATGCTCAAAACCCGGGCGCGCGACTACGCCATCGCGATCGCGTACAACAATCTGGTGGGGGGACAGGACGAGCTGATGTTCGACGGACTCGGGGTGATCCTCGATGCCGCCGGGGAGGTCGTGGCCCGCGGGCCGGCGTTCGAGGAACGCCTCATCACCGCGGATCTGGACATCGAAGCGATCCGCGGCATCCGCCGGTACAACCCGATCCGCACCTCCGATGCGCTGCAGAGCGAGGGCGTGCGGGTTCCCGTCCTCACGCTTTCGCGCGACGATCCCAGCGGAGCACCCGCGCCGCTCACCGCCCGCGCCATCGTCGATCCGCCTGAGGACACCGAGGAGGTCTATCGGGCTCTCGTCCTTGGGACGCGCGACTACGTCCGCAAGAACGGCATGCGGACGGTGGTGCTCGGGATGAGCGGCGGTGTCGACTCGTCGCTCGTCGCCTGCATCGCCGCCGATGCCTTGGGGCCGGAGTCGGTAAAGGGCATCCTGCTGCCCTCTCGATTCACCTCGGAGGCGAGCCGACGCTACGCGGGAAGCCTGGGGAAAGCGCTGGGCATCGAGCTTCTCGAGCTGCCGATCGATCCCGTCATCGCCGCCTACGACCAAGTGCTCGCCGGGACCTTCGCCGGCCGCGCCCGCGACGTGGCGGAAGAGAATCTCCAAGCCCGCACACGCGGCAATCTCCTCATGGCCCTCTCCAATAAAATGGGCTGGCTCGTCCTCACGACCGGGAACAAGAGCGAGATGAGCGTGGGCTATGCGACGATCTACGGGGATATGGCCGGAGGATTCGCGGTGATCAAGGACGTCCCCAAAACCCTCGTGTATCGCCTCGCCAAGTGGCGAAACGCCAAGGCGGGCCGACCCCTGATTCCGACGGGCGTGATCGAGCGTGCGCCGACGGCGGAGCTCCGGGAAAATCAGACGGACCAGGATACGCTGCCGCCGTACGAGGTGCTCGACCCGATCCTGCAGCTCTACGTGGAGGACGATCGATCGGCCGAGGAGATCGTGGCGCAAGGATTCAACACCCAGATGGTGGCGCGGGTGATCGCCATGGTCGATCGAAACGAATACAAGCGCCGCCAGGCTCCCCCCGGGATCAAAATTACGCCGAAGGCGTTCGGGAAAGACCGGCGGCTCCCGATCACGAACTGGTATCGCGGCCGGCGCCCCTTGGAAACCCCCGCCCATCCGACGGTGTCGTAACTTCGCCTGGTCCGGCAGTCGGGCCGGCCCCCCCCGACCGTTCGCGACCGCGGAGCATCCGGTTCCGGCTCATCGAACGCAGGGGTGCGGTCGCCTTCCGCGCCGCATTCGGGCGCGGTTCCCCTCCGGTTGACGCGTTTTCCCTCCCTCCCGTACAATAGGCGGGCGGAGGGTTTCTGATGACATTGTCCGGGATGCTCCCGCTGCTGATCCGCAGGCGGGAGTTTCTGTTCGTGTGCGAGCAACTCGCACAACGCCGCCACCCCTGGGTGACCGGTCCCAGCGGGGCGGCGAAAGCATTGGTGATCGGCGGCCTGGTCACCCGCGTCGACGCCCCAGCCTGGGTGATCATGACCCCCGAACGGGATCACGCGGAAAAGCTGGCCGACGACCTCGCGGCGTTCCTCCCTTCCGACCGCTACGCCGCGCACCTCCTGACGCCTTGGGAATCGTTCAACCCCGAGGACCGGCCGCCGGTCGAGATGGAGGGCGCGCGCCAGCGGGTTTTGGAGAGCGTTCGGCGCGGTCGGCCGCACGTCATCGTGACGTCGGCGGCCGGTGCCCTCCACCGCGTTGCCGACCCACGCTGGGTGGACACGGTGCGGGTGGACCTCACCGTCGGAGGCCGGGGGAATCTCGAACAGATCGTCCGGCAGCTTGCCGCCGCCGGGTACGAGCGCGCGGACCTCGTGCAGCGGCCAGGGGAGATGGCGGTGCGCGGCGGGCTGATCGACGTCTACCCGTCAACCGGCGGCGACCCGGTCCGCATCGAGTGGGCGGGTGACGAAGTCGAGTCGGTCCGCGTCTTCGATGCAGAAACCCAACGAACGGTGAAGGGGCTCGCCGGGATCACGCTGTTGCCGGCCCGATCCGACCCCGGTGCCGGGATCCCGCTCGTGGATCTCGTGCCGGACGCGGTGTGCATCCTGGACGAACCCAATGAACTCGAACGCCAGGCGCGCGGCCTGTACGACCAGGCGATCGCCGCCCGCCAGCGGGGGATGGAAACGGGCCGGGTGCCCCCCGACGCGCCCATGCCCCTGGTATCCTGGGAGACGATCGCCGCCGCGCTGGAAGCCCACCGCACCGGCGCCCTGTCGGCCCTCCACCGGCCCGCCCGTGGGCAGGCGGTCGAGATCCAGTTCGGTCCGGTCGAGTCGTTCGCCGGGCAGATCGAGGGGCTCGCCCGCGAACTCCGCAAGTGGGGCCAAGCCGGCCGCCGCATCGTCGTCGCCACCCGCCAGGCGCATAGGATGGTGGAGTTGCTCAGCGACCACCACCTTTCCGCCGGGCTCGCGGGGCGCCTGGACGAACCTCCGGCGCCTGGGAGCTTGCTCGTCGCCCCCCAAGCCCTGACCACCGGATTCACGCTGGACGACCTGGTCGTGGTGACCGATGCGGAGATCCTCGGCTGGCGGCGGCGACGGCGTCCCCTGAAGTGGCTGCACGACGGCGCGCATCTTTCGAGCTGGAGCGACCTCTCCCCGGGCGACTTGGTCGTGCACATTCATCACGGCATCGGTGTCTACCGGGGGCTTGAGCGGCTCGCCATGGGCGGCGGCGAGCGCGACTATCTGCACCTCGGGTACGCGCAGGGAGACGCCCTGTACGTACCGACCGATCAGATCAATCTCGTGCAGCGGTACGTCGGCGTCGAGGGGCAGGCTCCCCAGGTCCACCGTCTCGGCGGCACCGAATGGGAACGGGAAAAGCGCCGCGTCCGCGAGCGGACGCGAGAGATGGCCAGGGACCTGCTCACACTTTACGCGGCACGCGAGAGCAAAACCGGCCACGCCTTCGCCCCCGACACACCCTGGCAGCGAGAAATGGAAGAGGCGTTCGCCTACGAGGAGACCCCCGACCAATGGCAGGCGATCCAGGACGTCAAGCGGGACATGGAAACCTCGCGTCCGATGGACCGCCTCGTCAGCGGCGACGTCGGCTACGGAAAGACCGAGGTCGCCGTCCGTGCCGCGTTCAAGGCGGTGATGGACGGCAAGCAGGTTGCGGTGCTCGTCCCGACCACGATCCTGGCCCAGCAGCACTTCACGGTATTCCGCGAACGGTTCGCCGCCTTTCCGGTCCGGGTGGAAATGCTCAGCCGATTTCGCTCGCCCAAGGAACAGAACGCCGTCATCGAATCCGTCCGGACCGGGGCGGTCGACGTGCTTGTCGGCACACACCGGATCCTCAGTCGAACCGTCAAATTCAAGGACCTCGGGCTCGTCATCGTCGATGAGGAGCAGCGGTTCGGCGTCACGCATAAAGAGCGGCTGAAGCAGCTCCGCACACAGGTGGACGTGCTCACCCTGACCGCCACCCCCATCCCCCGCACCCTGCACATGTCGCTCGCCGGGCTGCGCGATCTTTCGGTCATGGAAACGCCGCCCGACGCCCGGCAGCCGATCCGGACCGTGATCCGTGAGGAGAATCCGGCGTTGGTGGCCGAGGCGATCGAGCAAGAGCTCGGCCGGGGGGGGCAAGTCTATGTCATCCACAATCGCGTGGAAACGATCGAGCGGGCCGCCACGCGCCTCCGGCGGCTCGCCCCGCAGGCACGCATCGCCGTGGCCCATGGGCAGATGCCCGAAGAGCGCCTGGAACGGATCATGCTCGATTTTCTGGGAGGGCGGTACGATGTCTTGGTGTGCACAACAATCGTTGAGATCGGGTTGGATATCCCGCGGGTCAACACCATCGTGATCGAGGACGCCCACCGCCTTGGCCTCGCCCAACTCTACCAGTTGCGCGGGCGGGTCGGGCGGGCGGACCGCCAGGCCTACGCCTACCTCCTGTACCCCCGGCACGCCCGGCTCACCGGGGAGGCCGAGCAGCGCCTCATGGCGATGCGTGAGTTCGTCGAGTTGGGGTCGGGGCTGCGGCTGGCGATGCGCGACCTGGAGATCCGGGGGGCGGGGAACCTTCTCGGCCCGGAGCAGCACGGCCACCTGGCCGCGGTCGGGTTTGACCTGTACACGCAGCTCCTCGAGCAGGCACTCCGGGAAACCCGGGGGGAGTCCGTCGAGGAGCCGATGGAGGTGGCGATCGACCTGGACATCGCCGCGTACCTGCCGGACACGTATATCTCGTCGCCCGCGCAGCGCATGGCCGCCTACCGACAACTGGCGGCCGCCCGGACGGTCGAGGAGGGCCGGACCGCGGTCGACGAACTCCGGGACCGCTACGGTCCGCTCCCCCAACCCGTCCAGCACCTCGCCGAAGTCATCAGGCTCCGCGTCCTGGCTCGTCGGGCTGGGGTCGCGTCGATCTCGCAGGAACGGACCGGGGTGCTCCTCCGCCTCGCCGATCCGTCGAATACGGGCGACCGTGCGCGAGTGCTGGCCGGAGCATGGCCCGGCCGGATCGAACTGACCCCGGAGGGCATCCTGGTCCGCGCCGACGCCGGCGGGTTGCCGGAGATGATCCCGCGGGTCGGCGACCTACTCGACGCGCTGGCCGTTCCCGACAAGGCCCCGGTGCGGGCCGCCCGAGCGCCGCTCGGCCGGGCCGAGCGGTAAGGGGCAGCGGTCCATCCCTCGGCCGGAGGAGCGGTGATGAGCACCAAGAGGGCGACGTTCAACGACCTGGTGGCCACGATGGGCCGCCTGCGGGGCCCGGGTGGCTGCCCGTGGGATCGCGAGCAAACCCATGCGACGCTGCGAGCGTATCTCGTGGAGGAAACGTACGAGACCCTTGAGGCGATCGACTCGGGCGCTTCCGATCGTCTCCGTCAGGAGCTCGGGGACCTGCTGCTCCAGGTTGTCTTCCACGCGCAGATGGCCGCGGAGGCCGGCACGTTTACCATCGACGATGTGGTCTCCGGCCTCGTGGAGAAGCTCATCCGGAGACACCCGCATGTCTTCGGCGATACGCAGGTGACCGGATCCGGAGAGGTGCTGGCCAATTGGGAGGTGATCAAGGCGGAAGAACGCGCGGAGGGGCTCCACGGCCCCGCGGCGCAGGACTCGACGGAACGGAGCGCGGTGGACGGCCTGCCGCGTGCGCTGCCGGCGCTCGCGCTGGCGCAGCAGATGCAGGAACGGGCGGGCCGCGCCGGATTCACACGGCCGGCCCTGGACCAGGCCGTTGCCAGCGGTCACGAAGCGTTGACGGCGCTCGCCGCGGCCCCGGGCGGAGATCCCACCCCCCTCCCCGAGGTCATCGGGGATTTGCTCTTCACCGTCGCCGGCCTACCGGCGTGGTTTGGGCTCGACGGGGAGCAGGCGCTTCGCGATGCGTGCGCGAGGTTCCGCGAACGGCTCAAGCGCCTGGAGGCCAGCGCCCGCGCACGCCCGGGTCGCGAGTGCACGCCGGACGAACTGTTTGCGCTCTGGCATGCGACTCGATAAGTTCCTGCAGGTGAGCCGGCTGGTCAAGCGCCGGGCGCTGGCGAACAGCCTGTGCCACGCCGGACGGGTCACCGTCAACGGCCGGGCCGCCGCGCCCGCGGCGCCGGTCCGGCCGGGCGACATCCTCGCCATCGACGTGGGGATGCGGCGGCTCCGCGCCCGCGTGCTCGTCATCCCCAGCGGGCGACCGGGGCGAGCCCCGTGTGTGGACGTCCTCGACGAACACCCGCTGATGTAAGGAGGCGAAATTGTGTCGGCGATTCGGACAATCAGGGCGCGCGAAATCCTCGATTCACGGGGGAACCCCACGGTGGAGGTCGAGGTCACGCTCTCCACGGGCACGCAGGGGCGGGCCGCGGTCCCCTCGGGAGCCAGCACCGGCGCGCACGAAGCGGTGGAACTGCGGGACGGCGACGCAACGCGGTATCGTGGACTGGGAGTGCGCCACGCCGTGTCCCACGTCGGCGACACGATCGGCCCCGCGCTCGTCGGCCGCGAGGCGCAGGATCAGGAGGAGATCGACCGACGTATGATCGCCTTGGACGGGACGGCGAATAAAGGGCGCCTCGGCGCCAACGCGATTCTTGGAGTCTCACTCGCCGTCGCGCGCGCGGCGGCCGCCGAAGCCGGCATCCCGCTGTTCGAGCGCTTGGGCGGCGCGGAGGCCACCACGCTCCCCGTCCCCATGATGAACATCCTCAACGGCGGCAAGCACGCCGATAACGCCCTGGACTTTCAGGAGTTCATGGTCGTGCCGGTGGGCGCCCCCACGTTCGCCGAGGCCCTCCGGATGGGGACCGAGACCTATCACGCCCTTCACCACGTCCTCAAGACACGCGGGCTCAGCACCGGCGTCGGCGATGAGGGCGGATTCGCGCCGCACCTCGAGAACAACGAGGAGGCCCTGGGGCTGTTGGTCCTCGCGATCGAACGGGCCGGATTCGCGCCGGGCCGGGACGTTGCCTTGGCCATCGATCCCGCATCGACCACCTTCTACCGGGACGGCCGGTACGCGCTGCAGCAGGGGGGGGACGTCCGCCCGACGGAGGGGATGATCGACTACTACGCGGGCCTCCTGAATCGATTTCCGATCGTATCGATCGAGGACGGGCTCGCCGAAGACGACTGGGACGGTTGGGTGGCGCTGACGCGCCGGCTGGGGGACCGCGTCCAGTTGGTGGGGGACGACCTGTACGTCACCGCCCCCGCCCGGATCGCCCAGGGGATTCAGCGCGCGGCGAGCAACGCCGTCCTGATCAAGGTCAACCAAGTGGGAACGTTGACCGAGACGCTGCAGTCGATCGGCATGACTTGCGGGCACGGTTGGCACGCGATCATCTCCCATCGGTCGGGAGAAACGGAGGACGTGACGATCGCCGACCTCGCCGTCGGCACGGGGGCCGGGCAGATCAAGACGGGCGCCCCGGCGCGGAGCGAGCGGGTCTGCAAGTACAACCAACTCCTGCGGATCGAGGAGGCCCTCGGGGCGCGCGCCCGCTACCAGGGCGCCGCAGCGCTTGCCCCGGCGCCGCGCCCAGCGGGCGGCCCTTAGGCACCCACGCCGTGCGGCCGCGAAACGCGCACGCCACGATTCGCGGGAAGGATTTCCCCCGGCCCCCCAGAATTGTGGCCGGGATGCCCATCGGTCGCCGCCCGGGAGGGGCGTCCCGATGGATGATCGCCTACGTGATCGTCTGTCTGGCGGCCCTCCTACTCGCAGCTACGGTTCTCTACCTCACCACGGTTCACGTCGCGGCCGCGGTCGCCCGCCTGCCTCTTGAAGCCGGGCTCGATCGCCCCGTGCACGGAATCCCGTTCGCGGACCTCATCAACCGCATCGCCGAGGCGCACCACCTCAACCCGGCCCTCGTCGCCGCCGTGGTGGCCGCCGAGAGCGGATTCAACGCCCGAGCTCGATCGGCCCGCGGTGCCTACGGCCTGATGCAAGTTCTGCCAAATACCTGGCGGGAGCTCCCTTCCGGCGCCCCCTGCGCCCCCGAGATCGCGCATCTCACCGACCCGCCCTGCATGGACGATCCGGCGGCCAACCTCGAGGCGGGCACGGCGTATCTCAAGCGGCTTGTGGACCGGTTCGGAGGGAACTTCCCGTTCGCGCTCGCCGCCTACAACGCGGGGGCCGGCACCGTCGAGCAACACGAGGGTGTGCCGCCATTCCCGGAGACCACCCGATACCTTCGGCAAGTGGCCCTGGCGTGGTTTCACCTCCAGCACGACGGGACCCTCACCCCGTTCTGGCGGCGCTTCATCCACTCGGTGAACCGCGGCCAGGAGGCCAGGGTCGCGGTCTTGTTGTGCTTGATTGCGCTGGTCATCCCCGTGCTCTGGCGCACGCCAAAGGCCTATCCGCCACCTCTGAAGCAGGGGTACCGACGGTGAGAGCCGCAAGCCCCAAACGCCGCCGCCCATCTTCGTGGGCAACATCGCTATCGCTTCAGGCTCGGGTTCTGGCGATCGTGATCGGGTGCCTGGCCGGGTGGATTCTCGTCGCGCTTGTCGGTCAGTACGTCCGCACCTACGCGCTGGAGCGAGAGGCCGCGCGATTGGAGCGCCATCGCCAGGAACTTCTTGCCGAAAACGCCACCCTCGACGCCGAGATCCACCGATTGCGGACCGATGACCAGTATATCGAGCGCCTCGCCCGCGAGCAGCTCGGTATGCTCCGGCCCGGGGAAATGGAATTGGTCATCGTCCCACGGCGGACCGCGGGGGAGTCCCGGGGGCCGGGCGCGGCGCCGCCTGGGGCCGCGCCTCCCGATTCGAACGCCCTTCCTCCTCTGATCACCCGGATTCGGGATTTCCTCGCGCACCTACTGGATGCACCCTAAGAGGCACTGCAAATCCAGAAGCGAGGCCGGGTACCCCCGTACGGGCGTTCGACGAGGGAAGCCTCCCGAGACCGGAATTGACACCCCATGGAGGGTAGGCTATAATTCCCTTCGCATCTCTTTGGGGAGGGACACGTATCGGGTATGAGTCTTGAAGCAGGCACCGTCCTGGAAGGCGTAGTCGTAAAGATTACTCACTACGGCGCGTTCGTCGAGCTTCCGGATGGCAAGAGCGGCCTTGTGCACATCTCCGAAATCGCCGACACTTACGTCAAGGACGTGCGCGACTACCTGAAGGAGCAGGAAAAGATCAAGGTCAAAGTCCTGGGCTACAACGACAAGGGCAAGCTGGACCTCTCCGTCAAGCAGGCGCTCGACCCCTCCGAGCGGCACTCCCGGGTTCGTTCAAAAGCCTCGTTCGATGAGAAACTCGCGAAATTCATGAAGGAGAGCGAGGAGCGGCTCCTCGATCTCAAGCGAAACACCGAGGCGAAGCGCGGGGGCCGCCGTCGGTAGCCGAAATCCTGGTCATTCGATTCCAAGCATCCACGCGATATCCTCGAACGCCTGCCAGATAATTTCGTCATTCTGCATCAGCCGGCTTTGATCGCGGATCTCGGCAAGGCCCTCCAGCTGTTCGAGTTCGTCCTGCATCTTCTTCAAGCGATTCCGAAGCCCCATCACCTGTTGGTCGTCCGTTGACTCGGGGATCAGCTTCCGAACCTTCTCGATCGCCTCACGCTCAACCCGTCGCGCCATCCGATCGATCTCGACGGGCTGAAGGCGCGAGTACACGACCAATCCCCGCCGCTCTTCGACGGCCTCCGCAACCAGGCCCTGGAGCCGCTTCAGCACCTGCTCGCTCATGAACCCCCTCCCCTATCGCACACGGTTCGCCCGCATCACCGATGGTGCCGCTCTAGCCCTCGACGGTCCCGCCCCGTTCGGCATCTCCGGGGGATGATGCGACCCCGTAGGCCAGCAAGGCTCGAAGCGCTCCAAGGGTCACCTCGACATGATAGAACGCTCCGTCCTCCGAGAGCCATGAACCGTCGGAGAGTGCCATGGTGCGTAATCTTGCCAGTCCGCGCCGGACGACGGGGACCGACATCGGCACGCCTGAATCCGCCAAACATCCCAGCATCCCGGTGAGCGCTCCCGGATGCCACCGGGCGTCCTCGATCGCCGCCAGCGCGTCGATAGCCCGGGTACCCGTGACAGACCCGGCGCCCTCGACGGTGCGGAAGACGGCGGCCGCCGTCCAGGTGGTCCGGAGATACCCGAGAAATCGCCCCTCGGCCGCCTGCCGGGTCCGGAGGTAGGCCATCGCCCGCGTGACCGCGTGGTCCTGACGGTACCCGAGGAACACCAGCCAGTAAGCAGCCACGGCCGTGCAGAGGGCCTGGACGCGTGCATCCCCCGGCAGGAACCGGGGAGGCGGGCCGTACTTGAGCAACCCCGGGGGCTCATCCCACGAGCCGTCGGGTCGCTGCGCGGCGAGCAGGTAGGTCACGGCGCGCTGCGCCGGCGCGCGCTCGAGGATGGCGAGGTCCTGCATCCACCCGAGGACGAGCGCGGTGGCCTCGATCGATGAGGATCGCCCCGCCACCAGCTCATTGGGAAACCCGCCGTCATCGTTCTGGCGGGCTTCGAGCGTGCGGACGATCTTGGCCTCCGGCCGGGGCCGCCCCAGCAACCCCCGCAGCCTCGCCCGCTCCATTTCGTTGCCGCTCTGATCGATGTAGGCGATCGTCCGGCGCCAGTCGTAGATCACAACCGCTACCCCGCCCGGGCCCGACTCTCGGCGATGGTGGGGCACGCCCCCCGCTGTCCCACCTCGGCGAGGTTCGTGCCACCCGACACCCTCGGGTCAGAGACCGGGCAGGGGGTTCGTGCGGTCCTCACAAGGTCGCCCCTAGGAACGCACCGGTCGCACGTGCCCGAGGTGATCCGGGGCACCAATCTCGTGTTGTCGCCTGCGGAGGATACCCCGCAGTTCTCGCCGAGATCGCAGGTCGATGGCGGCACCGATGCGCTACCCTCCTGCTCCCTGGATACGGCCCGTCGGAGAGGAAGCCCTCCTCTCCGACCAGAACTGTCCCGGCATGAACGAGCGCATCGGTTTTGTCGGCGTGGGAGCCATGGGGGAGCCCATGGCCGCAAACCTCGTGAAGAAGGGATTCCCCCTCACCACGGTGATCCACCGACGGCCCGACCCGGCGCGGGCCTTGGAGGCCAAGGGTGCCCGGATCGCCCCGTCGTTGAGCGCGTTGATCGAGGAGTGCCCGGTGGTAATCGCATGCCTGCCGACGTCCACCGAGGTGGAAGCGGTGGTGCTCGGACCGGGAGGCATCCTGGAGAAGGCGGCGCGGGGCGGCATCTTCGTCGACATGGGCACGAGCCGTCCATCCTCGACCCGGATGCTGGCGAAGCAACTGGAAGCACGCGGCATCGCGATGCTCGACGCGCCAATCACCGGTGGAATTCGCGGCGCACGGGAAGGCACCCTGACAATTTATGTGGGAGGGGCGCCAGAGGTGTTCGCCCGCGTGCGGCCCGCACTCGAGGCGATGGGCCGGACGGTCCTGCACATGGGGACCACCGCGGCCGGGCATGTGACCAAGCTGATGAACAACATACTCTCCCTCGCTTCGATGGCCGTCCTGGCCGAGGTACTCCCGCTGGGGGTCCGCGCCGGCCTCGATCCCGCGAAACTGATCGAGGCCCTCGCCGCCGGATCGGGCGCCAGCGCCCAGATCCCCGGGCGCGGCGATCGAATCCTGCGGCGGCACTTTACGCCGTCGTTCCGGGTGGATCTCGCACACAAGGACCTCCGGCTTGCTCAAGAGCTAGCGCAGGAAGTGAATCTGGCGCTGCCGATGACCTCCGCGGCGCTGATCACCTTCACGATGGCCCGAGCGCTGGGGTGCGATGGGGAGGACACCACCGCCGTGGTCAAGGTCTGGGAGCAGGTGGCGGGGGTGGAAGTGCGAGGAACCGCAAAGCGACCGTAGTGAACTTCGAGAGGACGCCTCGACTCCGCACCGTGAGCTCCGGGATTCCGTTCCTCAGGTTCGGCCATCGCGCGGCCGAGCGCCGACCCCCCACGGCGTCCGCACCGGAGGCCCCGGCGACCTTTGCGGGTGGGCCGATCGGGACCAGCGGACGGTGGCCCCCCACCCCCCCCTGAGCCCTGCGTCAACAGCCCGCAGGATCCCGCGGCGTCTTACCGCTGGCAGGTCCGGCAGTAGTAGGTACCTCGACCGGCGGTCCTCGCCACCGCGAGTTCGCGCCCACATCGCGGGCAGGCGCCCCCGGGAGCGCGCGCGTCCAGAAGGTCGCCGATCGAGCCCCGATCGCGGGTCAGCACCCCGATCCCCCGCCCCAGCACCCGGCGGATCACCCGGTGCAACCGCCCCACCTCAGCCTGGCCCAGCGACACCACCGGCCGCGCTGGGCGGAGCCGGGCCTGAAAGAGAATCTCGTCGGCATAGAGGTTGCCGATCCCGACGACGAGGTCCTGGCGCAGCAGCAGCGCTTTGAGCGCGCCGCGGCGGCCGCGGAGTAACGCGCGAAAGCGCGCCAGAGTGAACCCGCGACCCATCGGTTCGACCCCGAGCCGCAGGATCCCGGGGAGGGAGGGGACGCGGGCGGTGGAGAGGAGATCCATGTGCCCGAACCGGCGTTGATCGGTGAAGCGCAGTTCCTCGTCGCCGAGCGAGAACACGACCCGCGTGTGGGGGGACGTGGGGGTCCCGGGCGCGGCCAGGACAAAACCCCCGGTCATTCTGAGATGGACGACCACGGTGAGACCTCGATCGAGGTCGATGAACAGATACTTTCCGCGCCGACGGACTCGGCCGATCATCCGTCCGCGCACGCGGCGGCGAAAGGCGTGCGCGGACGGGGAACGGATGGTGGAAGGGGTCAAGATCTCCACCCGGCCGATCCGGCGTCCGGACGCTCTCCGACGCAGCATCCTCGCGATGAACTCCACGTCGGGCAATTCGGGCATCTTGTCCCGGTTGGACCGCCGTCTCGGCCGGGTTAGGTGAGTCCGTCCTCTCGATCCCGCCGGATCGCCTCAGGGGCTCGAGCGCTCGGATCGCCGTACCCCGCCCCCCCGGGGGTCTGGATCACGAGCGCATCGCCCCGATGGAGGTGTGTGGTGTGCTTCGGCGGGAGCACCTCTTCGGTGCCGTCGGCGTGCCGCACCAGATGCCGGGCTAACCCGCCGGGTCCACCCCCTTCCAGACCCCACGGCGCTACTCGGGTGCGCTCGGTGAGGATCGACACGGTCGCCTCATCGGCCAGGAGCTCCCACTCCCGGCGGATGCCGCACCCGCCGCGCCACCGCCCGATCCCACCGGTGCCGGGCCGCAGCTCGTAGGTGCGGAAGCGCATCGGCAGGGACTGCTCCATCGCCTCGATCGGGGTGTTCATTGTGTTCGTCATGTTGCAGTGGATCCCGTCGATGCCGTCGAGCCCCGGCCGACCACCCATGCCCCCCCCGATCGTCTCGTAGAACGTCCACGTGTGCCCGCGGCCGTCATCGAACCCTCCCACGGTAACGTTGTTCATCGATCCGTTGCATGCGGCGGGAACGCGCCCGGGCGCCGCTTGTGCCAGCGCACGCAGGACCGTGTCGGCGACGCGCTGGCTGGTCTCCGTGTTGCCCACACCCACCGGCGCCGGCCGCACCGGCCGGATCACCGTCCCCTCGGGCGCGCGGATCGTGATCGCCCGGAGCCAGCCGTCATTCATCACCGAGTAGGGGTCGCAGACGCTCTTCAGCGCGTACACGACCCCGGCGGTGGTGACGCCAAAAATCGCGTTGATCGGCCGCGGGACCTGCGGGTCGGTGCCCGCGAAATCCACCGTGATCCCGCTTACCTCCACGGTCACGGCGACGCGGATCCAGCGCAGCCCTCCCTCGGCCAGATCGTCTTCGAGACAGTCCTCCGCGGCATACCGCCCGGGGGGGAGCACGGCGAACGCCCGGCGGGCGGCGGCCTCCCCCTGGTCCATGATCGCCTCCCACGCCGCCTCCGTCGTCTCACGCCCGTACCGATCGAGCAGTTCCCCCACCCGCCGCTCCCCGAGTAAGGCCGCGGCGATCTGCGCCCGCAGGTCGCCGCGCGTCGTCTCGGGCGACCGGACGTTGGCGAGGATGAACTCCACGGTCTCGGGAACCTCCTCTCCACCCCGGAGGATCCGGAGGAGCGGAATCATCACCCCCTCTTCGCAGAGCTCCCGGGCGTCGCTGCTCAGGCTCCCCGGTGTTCGTCCGCCAACGTCGACGTGGTGCGCCTTGTTCACGCTGTAGCCCACGATCGACCCCTGCCAGAAGATCGGCCGGACGACCGTGATGTCGTTGAGGTGCGTGCCCGCAATATACGGATCGTTGAGAATGAACACATCGCCGGGCTGTTGGGGGCGGTCGCGCAGCAGGGTGAGGGTGTTCCGCACCCCCCAGGGAAGCGAGCCGAGGTGAGCCGGGATATGCTCCGCCTGCGCAATCAACCGGGCTCCGACGTCGAAGAGCGCGCACGAGTGGTCCATTCGCTCTTTGATGTTGGGAGAGTAGCTGGCGTTTCGCAGTGCGATCCCCATCTCTTCGGCACCGTAGATCATGGCGTTCCGGATGACCTCCACGGTGACCGGGTCGGGCTTCATGATTGCCTCCGCTCTAGGCGCAGCGTCCCCGCCGCCCCCGCCTGAATGGTCCACCCGGGCGGCACGATCGTGGTCGCCTCGTCTTCCTCCACGACCGCCGGACCGGGCACGGGGCCCTCGGCGGTTAACGCGCCGCGGGCGATCACGGGCACTTCCGCCCACCGGCCCTCGAAGTAGGCGCGCCGGGTCCCGGGCGTTGCGGTCTCCCCCCCTCCGGCCGACGGTTTCCAAAGGGCGAGCGACGGCATGATGCCGAGCGCCGTCACGCGCGCATTCACCACCTCGACCGGCTCCTTGGTGGGCGCGTAGCCGTAAATGTCGGCGTGACGGACCCGAAACGCCTCCGCCGCAGCGGACAGCGCGACCTCTCCCGGGACGGTCAACTCAAACGACTGCCCGACGTACCTGAGGTCCAGAGCGCGCCGGAGGACGATCTCCCGCTGGCCGTCGCTGTCTCGGACCCCCTCGCGCGCTTCAAATTCGAGGCGGCGAAACCGCTCCTCCAACCAGCTGGCTTCGACTCGATGGAGAGGCCGCATCACGCTCTCCACCCGGTCGCACCGCAGATCCGCGCTCAACAGACCAAGCGCAGAGAACAACCCCGGGTGTGGTGGGATCACCACCTCCCGAATCCCCAACTCATCCGCGAGCGCGGCGGCGTGCATCGGCCCGGCCCCCCCAAAGGCGATCATCACCATCTCGCGGGGGTCGTATCCGCGTTCGAGGGACACGATCCGAAGAGCCCGGACCATCTGCGCGTTCACGACCTGAACCACCCCGGCCGCCGTTGCCGTCTCGTCGAGGCCCAAGGGGTTGGCGACCGACGTCATCGCCCGCACCGCGGCGCCCGGGTCGAGCGGCATCCTTCCGCCGAGCAGGCCCTGGGGGGAGAGCCAGCCGAGGAGCAGGTGGGCGTCGGTCACCGTGGGCCGGTCCCCGCCGCGGCCGTAGCAGGCCGGGCCGGGATCCGCGCCGGCGCTGAGCGGCCCGCACCTGAGCGCGGTGCCGTCGACCCAGGCCACCGTTCCCCCGCCCGCGCTCACCTCAGCGAGATCGATGAACGGCGCGCGGACAGGGTACCCGCTGCCCCGCACCATCCTCCCGGCGTGGACGGTCCCCCCCACCTCGTACTCGGGGACGACCTCCGGGTGGCCGCCGATGACGGCGCCAGCTTTTGCGGTCGTCCCGCCCATATCGAAGCTGAGGAGGCGCGCGTGCCCCAGGCGCCGGCCCAGCGCGGCCGCCCCAACCACCCCGGCGGCGGGGCCCGATTCGATCAGCGTGGCCGGGGTGGACGCCGCGCCTTCGATGGTGGTGATACCACCGCTCGACTGCATCGCGTACAGGGGGACGGTACTCCCCTGCTCCCGCAGCCGGGCCGCCAGTCCACGCAGGTACCGGGAGACCACGGGAGAGAGGAGCGCGTTGATGACCGTGGTGCTCGTCCGCTCGTACTCGCGGTACTCCGGATCGACCTCGTGAGAAGCGACCACCACCGCTCCCGGCAGCGCTGCCTGGAGGATCGCCTTGGCGCGCCGCTCGTGGGCGGGATTGGCGTAACTGTGGAGGAAGGCGACGGCCACCGCCTCCACCTGCTCCTCCGCCAGCCGGGCGGCGGCCGCGTGGACCGCGCGCTCATCGAGGGGGCGAATCACGCGTCCGGACGGATCCATGCGCTCCGGGATGCCGATCCGGCTGCGGCGGTCGACGAACGGCCGGGGCCGCTGATAAAAGACGTTGTAGAGTTCGGCCCGGCGCTGGCGGCCGATCTCGAGCACGTCGCGGAACCCTTCGGTGGTCAACAGCGCCGTCCGGGGAAGATCGAGTCCGATCTGCCCGAGGAAGAGGTTGGCTCCGATCGTGGAGGCGTGCACGAGATAGGTCTGCCGGACGGGGTGACCCTCCCGGAACCGCCGGAGCGCCTCGAGCACTCCGTCCGCGGGCGCCCGGGGCGTGCTGGGCACCTTCACGGGCACCACGGCCCCCCCCTCCTCATCGGCCGCCACCAGGTCGGTAAACGTTCCTCCCACGTCGACGCCGATCCGATACTGCATGCTGCGCATCACCCTCCCAGATGTAGGCTCGACGCGTCTTTGCGGTCCGGTCGCCCGCTCAGACCGCGCGGGGGGGTTCCCGCACGTATGGAGTCGTTGCCGGCGAATCCCGTGCGGTCGGTCCGCGGTTTGGCCGCTCCCCGATTGAGTCAGCCGACGGCGAGGTCCTCGTCCAGCAGATCCGTAATGAACATGTGGCCGGGAGCGTGGGTGATCATCAACTCGACCTTGGCCGCCCGCGCAACCGCTTGCGTGGTAACCCCGCACGCCCAGAACACGGGGACCTCTTGGGGCTGCATGGACGGCGGGTCGCCAAAATCGGGATGGGCGAGGTCGCGGATGCCGATCGCCCCGGGGTCGCCAATATGCACCGGAGCCCCGTGGGCCCGCTGGTAGCGTCCCGTCACGAGCGTAGCGCGAGAGATCCCCCCGGGAGGGAGCGGGCGCATGCTCACGACCATGGGCCCGTGCAGCGCTCCGGCGGGCCGGCAGGGAATCGAGGTGATGTACATCGGCACGTTGCGGCCCCCCTCGATATGCCGGACGGGGAGGCCGGCATGCTGCATTGCCATTTCGAACGTGAACGAGCATCCCAGGAGAAACGCCACGAGGTCAGGACGCCAGTACCGCACGATCTCCGTGACCTCGGCTTCCATCTCCCCGCGCCGGTAGATGCGGTACTTGGGGAGGTCGGTCCGAAGGTCCGCCCCTGGGGCGGCGTACGCCGGCTGAGGGCTGCCCGGGTCGGTGACGTCGATCAGCGGACACGGTTTGGGATTGCGCTGGCAGAACACCAAAAAATCATAGGCGGTATCCCTGGGAAGCACCACCAGATTGGCTTGAGCAAAACCGGACGCCAATCCCGCCGTCGGCCCCTGCCACTCCCCGCTGCGCATCCGTTCCCGGAGATCGCGGGGTGCCGCCCCATGAACTGGCGCCAGGTCGCTGATCGGTGACATGGCCGGAGTATTCCCCGGCGTGAAAGGGTGATCCTTCGGCCGCTTCGCCCCCACGCGCACGCGGGAGCGGCGTGGTGCCGCCCCCGCGTATCCCTCCGCGCGTGGCGCCTACTGGAAGACTTCGGAGAAATACACCAGGTTCAAGTAGACGAACCGCGGCGTCAGCGGCGGCAGCAGGTTCGCGTTGTTGAAGCTGACGTCGTAGAACCAGCGCCGCGTCGGCGGCGAGTATCGCTGGTTCGTCCAGAACCCCTGCGGGAACCCGGAGCACGGGTACGTGGGATCGTTCGCGACCGCGATCAGCTGGGTGGCGTCCTCGAAACAGGTGTGGTCGGGCAGGCCGATGGCCACAAAGGATCCCTGGTACCAGAACTTGACTCCCGACCAGTCCTCGTGGAACCTGGGATAGTTCTCAAGGCCGCCGCTGTAATTCGACTCCCCGCAGTTGAGCCCGCTGGGCGTGCCCGAGCACCACGTCTGGTCGTTGTTGGCCAGGAACGCGGCGTTCACGATGGTCTGCGTCGCCGCACAGCCATTCCCGCCGCAACTCACGCCGTCGACCGTCCCCGACTGAGATGTGCTGAGCTCGTCCTGCAGCCGACAGCCGGTCCCGCACACGGGGCCCCACTGATCCGTATCCATTTGGTAACCGTTGCCGCTCGGCCCGGTGCAGGCCGTTCCACTGCCGACGGCGTTCGGCGAGGCGATCCAGTTGCAGGACAGGACGTTCGCCGTATCGGCGACGATGGAGGTCGGTTTCTGCAGCGACGTCGACCCGGTCGGCGGCCAGACCGCGTCGCCGCACGACGCCGGCGAAGTATCGACCGGGTTGCTGGGTGGCTGTGGGCAGTTGAAGTTGCCGGTGACGTACGCCGCCTGGTCGCTCGCGAACGTCACCCCCGGATCCGTGCTCCCCCGGCGGGCCCGCGCCGCGTCGTAGATCCGCACGCCGTAGTTGTCGGCTTTGAATCCTTCGGTGCCGGTAGTATCCTTCACCGACATGAACACGACCAGCCCGTTGTTGGTCGTCACGTTCGGATTGAAGAAGGGCGTCCCGTTGTTGCGGTTCCACTCCTCAAGCGCCATCCAATCGACGTTCATCATCAAGATGGGTTTGTCTTCGCGCCAGTTGAAAAACCCCCCGTACCGGTAGTCGTAGCAATAGTTGGACCCGGCCACCCCGACCGGGATGGGCTTGATCTGCGCCCTGGGGCCGCGGTTCACCGTGCATCCCAGCGTCCCGTTCTTCGGGAAGGCCTGAGTGTAGCTGCTGCTCTTGTTGTAGGCGTCCGTCTCACACGTCGCATCCGTGCTGCAGTTCCAGCTACCGGTGGGCACATCGGTATACGTGATCGCCCCAGGCTCGGCCTTCATAAAAGTGGTCAGGGCCGTCGTCGCCACGCCGTTGACGCTGCCGTCGACGTTCAGCACCCGGACCGGGTACAGGCACGGGGCCGTCGTGCTGCCCGGGCACGCCGAGCCGTTCAAGGCCTGGGTGGTTGTCGTGTCGAGCACGAGTCGGAAGTTGGAGTTCTGCCAGTACGTCCCCTGCGTAGACGAACACCCGGTGATCCACGGCACACAGAGGGTGTTCTTCGGCGTGGGCAACGTGATGTTCTCGATGCCCGTCGTCACCCGCGCCTGCCCCGGGCTGTTGATCAAGTTGAGATCCCCCGTCGCGATCTGCCGGACGTTCACCTGCGCGCAGCTCGTGCTGCCCGGGGAATCCGTGCCGAACACCGCCATGTTCCCGGAGGTGCCGTCCTTCGAGATGTAGACGTTGTTCCAGCTGAGCGACGAAGTGTCTTTGCGACCGCGGAACACGGTCCCGGCGGTGGTAATCTGGCCGAGGACGTTCATTCCGTCGTTGATCGACGCGCCGCAGTCGTCGGAGTTGAGGTAAATGTTGCCGTTCGCGTGCAGCCGGCCGTTGACGATCAACGTCGGTCCGGGCAGGTATTCGAGATCCCCGGCGTAGAAGGCCGCGAACTGGAACATCGGGATGAGGTGGGAATCGAACTGGTTGTTGATGCTCGCCTCCGTGAACCCCAGCGCATTCGTCGAAAAGGAGACCAGGTTGTACTTGTACACCTGCGCGTTCAGCCCGGCAAACGGCGTGTTCGCCTGCTCCGTCGTCCTGAGCGGCACCTCGGTGCAGGACCCGGCCGATCCGTTGTAGGGGGCGCCCGTGGGGACGCTCAGCTTGTAGGTCACGGTCCGCCCGTTGAGCGGGAAGGATGTTCCGGTCGTGGTGCAGTTCGTCGGCAGCGCGAAATTCTGCATGGCGTTGAGCACAGTGACCGCCCCGACGTGAATCCCGGCCTCGGCCGCGTTGAATCCGGCGACGTTCTTCTGGAACGCGGACCGCAGTTCGGTGTTCCGGTCGACCGCGAGGATGATGAAACCGCCTACGGCAACCAGGATGAAGATCCCCAGCACCACCAAGATCAGTGCGGCGCCAGCCTGCTGATGAGCCAATCGTCTCATGAATGTCCTCCTACAAACGTCCGGGATTCTGGGGGAACGTCAAGTTCCGGGGAGAGATCTCAAACGACGCGGGCTCGTGCAACAATCGATCGGCGCTGCCCGACGCCCGCACCGTGATCGTCGACTGCGCATCCACGTTGGCAACGATCGCCCGAACCAGGTTCCAATCGCCGGCGAGCGACGGGGCCAACCCGGGCAGGTTGACCACGCACAGGTTGGGCGTCCCTCCCGTCTGCGCGTTGCAGGCGGATCCATTGGGATTACCGGGATCGTTCCACAAACGGTTGAGGACGTATTGAATCTTGAAACTATCGACCCCCTTGACCAGGGGCAGCTGGCTACCGCCCAGCAGCTGGACGGTCAGGGTAGGGATATTGTTGCACCCGGCGCAGGAGGTGCTGACCGCGAACTTGCGCTGGTCGGCGCCGGTGACCTGGCTGGTATTCCGGGGGTAGCTGCCGGTGAGAGAGGGCCCCTTGAGGGTATCAACGTTGACGGTTCCCGGAGCTCCGACGACGACCGTCGAGATGAGAAAGAACTCCCCCGCCCCGGCGTTGGAGATGAACGCCCACTGCCCGCCGGTGAAACCCGTGCTGTCGGAGACGGTGATGGACGAGCACCCGTTGCAATTATTGGTCACGACGTTGGCGTTTCCGCAGGTGGGGTTCGCGCTGACCGTGATCGTGTCGTTCGTCCCATTCGTTCCGGCCAGCGGGACGAAGTTGGGAGCGAGCGACTGGTTCAGGCTGTTCACCGGCATGCAGGCGCCCGCGATCCGCACGTCGCGGTTCAGCGCCTCGATCGTCGACCGCAGACTCTGCTGTACCTGCGTCCGCGCTTGATGTTCGGACCAGGCCCGGGTAACGAACACGAACCCCGTGCCGACCCCAAAAACGACCAGCGACGCAATCGACAGCGCCACGAGGACCTCACTGAGCGTGAATCCCCGGACTCCTCGACTACTGGAGCGGGCTGATAATGGTCTGCGTAACATAGCTTTTCCCTCCACTCCAGCTCTGTCCCCCATTCCAGGTGACGGTGACAATGATCGTCAACATGTTCGCCTGTGGGGTATTCGCCTGCAGGGACGTCTGCACGTTATACGTCTGCGACCCCACCGTGGGCGTGGTGGTGATCGTTTGGGTCCCTCCGGCACCGACGACGGCGTTCAAAAGATTGATGAAGTTCTGGTCCCGATACACCTCCACCGTCTGTTGGGCCAAGGAGGCAGCATCGCTCTGCTGCCGGGCCAACGCAACCTGCCCGGTCGCCATCACGACGAGTTGGGCGGTCGCGATCAAACCCACCCCCAAGAGAAACGCCGCAACGATTACCTCGAGTAAGGTAAAGCCGCCCTCGGATCGTCGGCACCGCATGCTCATTGCTTATCCACCATCCCCACCGGATTCACCGTGACGAGCTTGGTCCAATGAGTCGACAGCGTATTGCCGTGGCGGGTATCGTGCAGGGTAAACGTCACCGCTGTTGCCGGGGCCGCGAGGTACCCGCGGGTGTTGAACTCTGCGGCGGTCCCGATGGTCAGGGCGTCAAAAACGATATTGGGCCGCAAGCTAATCGTGCGCTCCGTCGCCCAAGCGGTACACGAACTGCCGAAGGCGGTGCACCGCTCGATCAGGTACTGGGAGGCCACCGTGGCCTTCAGGTGATAGTGCAGAGAACGGCTCGTCGCCAATTCGCGGGTCAGCTGGAGGTTGTTTTGAAGGTCCTGCACGTCCGCGGCGAGGGCGGTGGGGCTGGAGTTGAATATTGGCCAGGCGATGGCAATCGCCGCCGCCACGAGCGCCAGGGCGACGATGATCTCCAAGAGACTAAAGCCGTCGGATGCACCGGCCGTTCGGGCAATCACGACCCCAAACCCCTCCCGTTGTGACACCATGGTTATATTCCCCTTCGGTCCAGTTTCTAGAAGGGGGGTTCGAGTCAGATGAACATCCCCCTTGGTTCTAATGGGGGAAAGCGCCCGCCATTCGAACGAGGGGGTCCCTACCATTCGAACGCGTCATTCGTTTTGGTGAGAAGTTTATGAGAAGTTTTGCGAAAGGTGCGGGGCGGTTTGCGCCGAGCCCCGAATCACCTCATGCATCCTCTCGGCGGGCATCAAATGATCGACAGAACCTAACGCATTGCCTCGCGCATCTTCGCGGGACCAGTCCCATGCACCGGTGTGCGCGGCGTCTTCGACCCTGGTCATCAGTGGGTCGGAGAGGCGCGGGTGCGCCGGGAGTCCTCGACGCGCCGCGGCGGTGGTGCTAGGAGCGATAGCGACGAAGACCCAACCGCAGGCCGCGGCTACAGTTCCGAGCACGAACACGAGACACCGTCAGGGGGAAGATGAGTTACCCGAGGGTCGCACACTCGGATCAGCGTTTTCCGCGCGGAAGCGAAGTCAGGAACGGGTTGGTCCGCCGCTCCTCCCCGATCGTCGTCTCAGGGCCGTGGCCTGGGTAGCAAACGGTCGGGTCGGGCAGGGGCAGCAATACCCGGGTGATTGAGGCCAGCAAGGTTGCCGCGTCAGCCCCCGGCAGATCTGTACGGCCGATACTTCCGGCGAACAGCGTGTCGCCGACAAAAACCAGCCCGTCCCCCAGCAGGCACACGCCCCCGGGACTGTGGCCGGGTGTGTGGCGCACCGTGACCGCCAGTTCCCCCACCCGAAGTTGATCCCCCTCCGCGAGCCACCTGTCCGGGACGGGCGCGGGCGGAAGGTCGAGCCCAAACATCGCCTTCGCCCGAGCCGGACCGTGCGTGAGAATATCGCGTTCCGCCTCATGAATCCAGAACGGCGCCCCCGTCGACCGGCGCACCACGTCGACCGCGAGGATATGATCGAAGTGCCCATGCGTATTGACCAACGCGAGAGGGCGCGCACCCAACCGCCGGAGCGCCTCGAGAATCCGGTCCGGTTCGTCGCCGGGGTCGATCACGAAAACCTCGCGGGTCGTGTCGTCGCCGAAGATGTAGCAATTGGCTCCTATCGGACCGACGGGGAACCCCTCGAGAATCATAGTGGCGCGGAACCCGGCAGCGTCAAGCCGGGCCCCGCGCTCTCGACAAGACAGATACGACTGGAACGCGGCACAGGAACACACCCGTCCCGCACAACGACCTCGCCCCCACCCGTCCGGTCAGGTTCGAGCGGTCACCTTTGCCGTATTCAGCACCTTGATTATTTCGCGGCAGAACGCGGGGAGATCGGGCGGGGTGCGTGATGAGATCAGGTTCCCATCAACGACCACTTCTTTGTCAACGTAATGCGCGCCAGCGTTGATGACATCGTCCTTGACGGCACTGACGCAGGTCATTGTCTTCCCCTTGAGAATCCCGGCGGAGATGGGCACCCAGGCGGCGTGGCAGATTGACGCGACGACCTTGCCCGATTGAAATGCCTCCCGAACAAGCCGGAGCATGGCTTGGTGGCGCCGCATCCGGTCGGGGGCATATCCTCCGGGGACGATGACCGCATCAAAATCCGCGGCGTGGGCGTCGTCCATCGATAGATCGGCCTTGGCCGGATAGCCTTCCTTGCTCTTGTAGGACTCCCCCGCCTTCGGCCCCACGATCGTCACATGGGCACCAGCCTCCCGAAGACGCAGCACAGGGTACCAGAGTTCAAGGTTCTCATAGTAATCTTCCGCAAGCACCGCCACACGCTTACCGGTGAGCTCCATCGCTGTCCCTCCCTGATGAAAGAAGTTCTGATGCATCCTTGCGGTCAAATTCAGTATACGAGTCGGCGCAATTCGTGGTCAAGCGCCCGACGGGGATAGGAGATAGAGCCTCCTGAAACTGCCGGAACCGTAACGCCCAGGCCCATTTCAGGCCCTATTTTCTCCGCGTCCCGCTTCGTCTACGCTTTCGCCGACTCCCGTGTCCCGGTACAATTAGTGCTAAGGACGGCATG
>DATGHU010000048.1 GCA_035307765.1 bacterium
GACCTGCGCGTCGGTCACCAGTTGCTGGGTCGCCACGGCCTGCCGGGCCTGTGCCACTTCCGCCTCCGCCTGCCTCACACCCGCCTGGGCCTGGGCGACCTGCGCGCTCGCCTCCTCGGGCTCCAACTCCGCCAGGACCTGACCCCTCCGCACCGGATCTCCCGCGCGTGCTGTCAAACGGAGTATCCGGCCAGCCGCTTTTGTCACGACGTCTACAGGACTGGCCTCGATGGACGCGTCACCGGCGATCGGCCCGGGCGGGACGGATCGCCCGTACCACCACCACCCGCCCACTGCGAGCGCGACCGCGCCCAACAAGATGCCGACCCTGGCCCGAATTGGCCAACGGGGCTTCGTCTGCGGCGAGCGTGCCATCGAGGTCATGCGTAGATCACAGCTCTGAATTCTGCTCGAGTCCCGAAAGCCCCTAGCGACAATGACGGACCAGACACCTTCGGGCGTGTGCTATCATCCCGGTGGGCGCAGGCCCTCTCACCGCCCTTGTCGAGTTCTCCACGCGCCGCCCTGCGGGTCGCACGGCGTTCGGGATGGGTCCCGTACGGTGAGCATCGGACGCAACGGAGCCGATCTGCCCTTTGCCGAGTATCTCCGCGGTCCCGCAAGAGCGACCTGGGTCTCGTGGTCGTCGGCGGGCCGTAGTCGACGGCGATCTGGCCGGACGCGTACCGGGCGCCGCCGCCGCGGCAAGCGTATATTGTCTCCATCATAGAACGGACAAGGATTTCCCTCAACACCGCTCCTGTTGGAAATGCGCATATCCGTCGCGTCCGATCAGATCCGGCCCGTTGCTGAGAGTTCGTGGCTCCGGCCCGCATTGCTGAGCACCCCTGATCTTTCTGGACGCTCGGTACCCGGCGCTTTGCCTGGTGACGTCCTCTCCGCTTACATCGCCCTTGGACTCACGAAACGGCTAATGCGGGCGAGGCAGAGTTGCCAAACGATGATCCTTTGGACGCTGTAGGGATGGTCGCCAGGAGGCGGAGCCCGTTAAGGACGACGAGCACCGTGCTCCCTTCGTGGCCGACAACCGCAAGGGGAAGGCGCAGGTGTCCGAGGAGGGTCATGGTCACAAGGAAGACAATCACGCCGAGAGCGAAGATCAGATTCTGACGAATCACCTGCCGCGTTTTCCGGCTGAGGGCGACGGCATAGGCCACCTGCCTCAGGTCGCTTGACATCAGGACGATGTCCGCCGTTTCAAGCGCCACATCGGTTCCGGCGACACCCATGGCGATTCCCACCGTCGCGGCGGCAAGCGCGGGGGCGTCGTTGATCCCGTCGCCCACCATGGCGACTTCCCCGAACTCCCGCCGCAGCGCGCGGATCGCCTCGGCCTTCTCCTGTGGCAACGTTTGCGCGCGGACCTCGTCTGCCCGGACCTGTTCCCCGACCGCGTTGCCTACCGTCGTGTGATCACCGGTCAGCACGACCAAGCGGCGCACCCCGAGACGGCGCAGGGCCGCGCACGCTTCGGGAGCCTCCTGACGAAGCGGATCCGCAATACCGATCACGCCGAGCGCGCGCGATGATGCGACAAACACCGTTGTCTTTCCGCCTGCGCGGAGACGTGCGGCCGCATCCACCAGCGACTCCGGGAGCACGATGCCATCGTCTCCGAGGAGGACCGCGGTTCCGATCACGATGGACTGGCCGCCCACCGTGCCACGAATGCCCTTGCCCGTGACGGTTTGAAATGTGTCGGGTTCCGGGAGCGGGGCCGGTGTTGCCCGAGCCGCGTCCACGATCGCAGTCCCCAACGGGTGCTCCGACCGCTGCTCGAGCGCGGCGGCGAGCCGAAGGAGTTCTCCGGATGCGATCCCATGGGCGGGGATGACATCAGTGACGCGGGGGCGCCCCAGGGTGAGCGTTCCGGTCTTGTCGAACGCGACGACCTTCACGCGCCCCATCCGCTCGAGGTGCACCCCGCCCTTGAATAGGATCCCCCGACGGGCGCCGTTTGTAATCGCGGCGAGAACCGTCGCGGGCGTGCCGACGACCAGCGCGCACGGTGAGGCCACGACCAACAGGGTCATCGCCCGATAGAACATGGCAACAAACGGCCGGTGAAAGAACAGGGTGGGGAGGGTAGCCAGCGCCGCCGATGCCGCCAGCACCGCGATGGCGTATCCCTGCTGGATCTGGTCGATCCGCTGCTGCGTTGTCGCCTTTTGACCCTGTGCCTCCTCGACGAGTGCGATGATCTTCGCCAGCGTCGTCTCTTGGGGGAGCGTGGCGACCCGCACCTCGAGCGCGCCGGTGATGTTGATGGTCCCGGCGAACACCGGATCGCCCATCGCCCGTCCCACGGGGATCGACTCCCCGGTGAGGGCGGATTGATCAATCGAGGTGGTTCCGGCGAGGATGGTTCCGTCGATGGGAATCCTCGCCCCAGGTTTCACCGCAATGACGTCGCCGACCTGGAGGGTCTCCACCGGAACGTGAACTTCCTGGCCGTTCCGCAGCAACACGGCCTCGTCCGGGCGCAGGGCCATTAGCGCTCGGATCGCCCGCCTGGTGCGCTCCATCGCGTGCGCTTCGAGGGTGGTGCTCAGCGAGAACAGGCACAAGAGGACCGCGCCTTCTTCCCAGAAACCGATCGCCGCCGCTCCCGCGGCCGAGGCGAGCATCAGAACGTTAATGTCCAGGGCGCCGCCCCGAATCGCCGCGACCGCCGTTCGGGTCGCCTGCCATCCCCCGGTGAGGTAGGTTGCGCCAAAGGCGGCGACCGCCCACGGACCGGCCCTGACAAGATGTTCGAGGGCGACTCCGACGATGAGGGCGAGAAAGGCGGCTCCGGTGAGCCCCGCCAGCTCGTGCCGTTTCCACCACGAGACGGGTTTGTCCGCGTCGGTCGAACGGACGGGCACCCCGAGGTCGCTGAGCCGCCGCCGGATCTGCGCCTCGTTGGCCGTCCGCGGGTCGTAATCGACGGTGACCTGACCGGAGGCGTACCGAACGTTGACGCCGAGCACGCCTGGGAGCCGGCGGAGGGCACATTCCACGGTCAGCGGGCAGGTCGAACAGGGCAGGAGGTGTGCCACGGGCAACTCGGAGCGAACGATCGTCTCAACGTCGAGAAGCCGCGCAGCCAGGTGGGCCGCCAGCCGCTGCGCGTTTTCACGCGACAGCACGCGGGGATCGTAGCCGACCCTCAGGCGGCCGCCCTCGAGGTCGAGGATGAGGTCCACCACGCCGGCCCCTTGGGGTGCCCGGGCAACGCCCAGGGTCAGGCGGCGGTGGTCCCGTGCTGTGGGGACGCGCGGCAACGCCGCCTCGACGTAGGCAGGGACGGGGAGAATCACACGGTCCGCAGACCCTCGGGGCGCGGGGCTGCGAACCTCGACCGTCATCGGACGACTAGGGAGCTGAGGACGACGTCACCTGATAACCTTCCCCAGGGCCAGATCGTCCATGCGAAACTCGAGTTGGTCGGCGTTCACGCCGATCACGCCGTCGATCGACTTGACCCAACGGATGAGGAGGTCACGATCGGTGCGGCGGTCCACCTCTCCGCACACGGTGATGACACCGTTGAGGCACGAGATGGACAGATCCTTGGGATCGATCCACAGGTCGCGAGCAAGCACCACGCGGACGGACTCGAGCAGCGTCTGATCACCGCGGGTGAACACCTTCAGGATATCCGCGCGGGTGACGATTCCCACGATCCGACCATCCCGGACGATCGGGATCCTGTTGATATCTTGCGTGAGCATCCGGTGCGCGAGGTCGTGCGCGGTGGTGTCCTCGGTCGCCGTGACGACGTTCTCGGTCATCAGCATCCCCGCCGTCGCCCCCTCCGCCTTTCTGTGCCGGTCAAGGACCCGCTCCAGCCGAAGCGACGATCCGTGCCAGGGGATCAACGGCCGCTGCGCGTGGGGTGTTTCTTCCTTGAGAAGAAGGTCGGCCTCGGTCACGATTCCGAGGAGCCGGCCGTCTTGATCCACGACCGGGAGGCCGCTGATCCCGTGTTGCAACATGATCGCCACGATCTCTTGAAACGGCGTGTCGGGGCCGACGGTGATTACCGAGTCGCTCATGATTTCCTTTGCTGTCACTTGTCGCATCGTCACGCCTCCGGCACAGTCCGATCGGCCCAAAATCGCTCGACCCGGCCCCCGTAATCGCTCCCCGAGCTCCGCCTGTAACCCTTCCGGTCCAAGCATGACAGTTGCGCGACGGCTCATCTATCGGTCGTCCAGACGAACGTCCATCGGGTCGTCACCCGATCCCGCCGGTCCTGAGATTTCAGATCGGATGCAAGTTGCGGGCAGCGAGGAGGGTCAAGGGGGGATTAAGCGGCTACAATTTCAGGAGCTCCAACACCCTGTACATCAGCACGGCGGGCCAAAAAAGAGCTTTGAAGAACCCGAGCACCCCAGCCCAGAATGTGGTCGCATGTTGCCAGTAGTAGACGAGTGCGCCGATAAACGCCATACCGTAGATACCGCCTGAGGCGCCCATTCCTCTCCCCCCTCGGTGACGATGCGAAGATGGCCTGGTGTCATTGATCATCCCGTGCCCCCCAACGTGGTGGGACGTTTCCGAAAATCAGTGTCCTGCTGGTCGCCGATCCGATCAAGGCGAGCGATGGCCGGCGCCGGAGTTCAGGAGAGGAACTCCATCGGGAAAGTGGGTCGTTTCGCCGGCGACTCCGAAGAGGCGAGGAGCATCTTCACCACCGACGGCCGTCGGCCCCCCAACCACGCCTTCCCTCGCCGGGGCGGGGTACGGGCAATCGGCTTCGCGGCGATCGGCGGTGCCGGGAGCGTGGTGCTATGGTTCGATCAGGCCCTTTCGAATCGCGTACCGGACGAGCATGGTGCGGTCGTGCAGGTTGAGTTTCTCCATGATGTGCGCCCGATGCGTCTGAACCGTTTTCACGCTGATGTACAATTTCTGGGCGATCTCCTGGTTCGTCGCCCCTTCGGCGACGACGGTGAGGATTTCTTTCTCCCGGTCGGTGAGGCCATCGTAGGTCTCGCGTCCTTCGCCGGTTTCCACGCGCTTGAGGTAATCCGCGACCACGGCCTTCGCCACGGAAGGGTAGAGGAACGCCTCCCCCCGCCGGGCGGCTCGGATCGCTTGAACGAGATCGGTTGCCGCCGCCCGCTTCAGCACGTACCCCGAGGCGCCCGCTTTGAGCAATTGGAACACGTACGAGTCGTCCTCGTGCATCGTCAACGCGAGCGTGTGGGTCGCGGGGAGAGCGGCCCTGATCTGCTTCGTCGCTTCGATCCCGTTAATCTTGGGCATGCTGATGTCGAGTACGGCGACGTCCGGCTTCAGTTTCTTCGCCTGCTCGATCGCCTGCAGGCCGTCCTCCGCCTCTCCCACGACCTCGAGATCCGGCTCTGCCGTCAAGATCCTTTTGACGCCTTCGCGGACGATCGCATGGTCATCGGCGATCAGCACTCGGATTTTTGCACCTTTGCTCTCTGCCATTGCCATTCACCCCGTGTTCGATTCGGATCCCAGGACGGAACTCCTCCGAGGCGGTCTCTGTCTCCCTGCCCGACCACCATGTCCGTGCCGGACTCCCCTGCCGGGTTCGTTGACGAGCGCACCGGGCGCCATACGGGTGGCAAAGCGTCCCCCGGAATCGGATCGAATCGCCCGGGGCAGGGTATGCCCTGGAGCCCGCTGAGTCGCGGTGACCATCTGGCTAACGGTTCGGGATGCCCTCACGGTCCGGCCCGGGTGATGGCCGCGGATCTCAGTGGTCGCTCGCCACCGAGTCCCCGTTAGGTCCCGTGCAGTGCGCTCAGGGGTGCTTGCCGCGAACCCGTCGCGGCGTTGCATCTCGATACCAACCCGATGAGGGCACTCAGGTCGGGATTTGGTTCCCGTTTTATGATCGATCTTGCCACCCGCGGCCGGCGGGTAATTTGATGCGTCGGTCGTCATTGCGGTAACGGAGTCCCCGCGTATCGACGTCGACCACGCCTTCCGTGGCCGCGGCCCAGCTCTTGACCAGTTCCGCTTCCGACCGCGTCGGCGCCTCCCCGGCGATCGACACGATCCCATCGCGCGTATCAATCGTGAGCGGCGTCGGGTCGATCCACAGATCGTGGAGAAGCCTCCAGCGCACATCCTCCGTGATCGCGGCGTCGGGCCGCACCAGCGTCCGCAGGATGTCTGCCCGCGTGACGATGCCGATCACCCGGCTGCTTTCGACGATCGGGATTCGGTTGACGCCCTGGCCCGTCATCAGGTGGATCAGTTCGCGGACGGACGCGTCCGGCGGCGCGGTGACGACCGCAGACGTCATGAGCTCTGCTGCGGTCCTGGCGTGAAGTTTGCGATCTTCTCCCACCGGTTGCGCGAGGTGGTCGAGGAGGCCCGCCAGGCCAGGTCTCTTTTCCTCGGATTCGAGTTTCGAGACGAGATCTGTCTCCGAGATGATGCCCACCAGGCGGCCGAAATGGTCGACGACGGGTACGCCGCTCACGCGATGGGCAACCATGCACTCCGCCACTTCTTTCAAGTTGGTCTCCGGGGACACGGTGACCACCGGGGTGCTCATCAGCTCGCGTGCATGCATCACACAACCTCCCTGTCCACCCGGCACGAGGCCGGCGTGGTTGGAATTCTGTAATGCCGTTGGAGACATCGCGAGAACGGGGCACGGCGCTTGGCGCAGCACAGCCTCGGCAACACTCCCGATGACGGCCCGCCGCAATCCTCGGCGGGCGTGGGTGGCCATTACGATCATCCCCGCCTGCATCGCCCGAGCCATGGTGAGAATCTCGTGCTCCGGATGGCCGACGCACACGACCGTCTCCACGCCCACGCCCTGTCGGGCCGCCAGGGGGACGAACGTCCGAAACCACCAAAGCAACCTCCCCCGGATCTCCTCGAATTGCTGGTCCACATACCGGCCATCGACGACTCCCTCTTCGCTCTCTCTGGGGGAAACTACGTGCAGAAGCACGAGCGTCCCGCCGGTGCGCCGTGCGAAGTCGGCCGCGTAGGCCACGGCGGGGAGCGAGACGTGGGACATGTCCGTCGGCACTAACAGCGCGCCGGAAGGCAGAGCTTCCACGGGCGTACCTCCTCTTAGATTGCTGCCTCCAGGGTACGCTGGCGGCGAAGGTGCGGCCATCGGATCGGCGCTTGATTCGGGCTCGGGCACCCACCTGATTTGGTGGTTTGGCCTGCGGTGACCAATCGCGCGGGGTCGGTCCGCTAGGGCGCGGGGTGACCTCTACGCATGAGCCGTATTATGAACCAGCGGGAAGGGATGGAAGCGGTTGAGGCCGGCCAGGCCCCTCTAGATGCTGCAACCGGACCGGCTGGACGCGATGGCCGAACCCCGGGGGAGGGGCCTTATCGGGCAGCCGACCGACAAATGCAATTGTTATGGAAGTTGCTTCAGCGCAAAGACGGGACCACGCACCCCGTGTGTACTGAAGGCGGCCCGGGGGGAGGCAATCAACCGGGCGGGACCCAGCAGGATGAGCCGATGGAGGGGATGCCATCATATCGTGTTCGCACGCAGGACGATCCGTCAAAAGGACGCTGACGCACTGTCAGGGCGCCCGCGGGTTGTTCATCCACCATGGCCTAGATCCGACGGATCGATGTGCGGGTATGTAAGACCTCGATACCAGGGAGGCGCACAGGATCGGTGTTACATTCAAGACGTGTATCTGCGGAGAGGAATGGAGGAGGACAATGTCCAAGGTGAGTGATGCGTTTCGGTACCATCACCGACAGCTGGCTGAGGAGTTGGCTCAGCACACGGCGGCGCTGACGGGAGGAGCTTCGCAGGGCGATCCCGAGCCGCTCGTTCGCTTCCTCCGCCGGGAACTGCTGCCACACGCAACGGGCGAGGAGCGGTCCCTGTACCCGGTGGTCGAGCCGCTGCTGAAGGCACACGGCATGGCCACCGCCACGATGCGGATGGATCACCGAGCAATCGAACGCTATATACAGGCGCTCGAGCGCGCGGCAGCCGACGCGCGAGATACCCGGGAGGCCGGGCGTGCTCAGGCGCGTCGGGACCTGGCACGTCTGGCCTGGCAGTTGCAGGCAGTCTTCGAGGTCCATCTGGAGAAGGAAGAACAGATCTACCTGCCCCTGCTGGAGCGGTACGTATCGCAGACTGAACAACAGGACATCCTGGCGGACATGCACGAGACCCCACCAAAGCAGGGAACCGAGAAGGGAGACGCCACCCTCGATGTCCGCTCCCTGCCGCCCGCCCGCCGCCACCCCCTCATTCTCGACACGTTCGATGGGCTGCGCTCCGGGCAGGCTTTCACGCTCGTGAACGACCACGATCCCAAGCCTCTCTACTACCAGTTCCAAGCGGAACAACCGGGGAAGTTCACGTGGACGTATCTGGAGCAGGGGCCTGTGGTCTGGCGAGTGCGAATCGGCCGGGTTTGAATGATCACCCGTCGCGATGTGGTCGAGATTCTCCGGCGGATCGTCGACCCGGAAATCGGACTGAACATTGTTGAGACGGGCCTCGTCTACGGGATCGACACGGCGAACGGCCGGGTCAGGGTGGTCATGACGATGACGACCCCGGCTTGTCCGGTCACCGGATACCTGACGGGAGAAGTCGAAACCACCTTGCGGGAGAGTTTCCCCGAGGTTCAGGCCGTTGAGGTAGAGCTGGTGTGGGATCCCCCGTGGGATCCGCTGATGATGTCTGAGGATGCGCGGGATCGCTTGGGGTGGACCGCGTGAGCCCCCCACCGGCGCGTCGAAAGGAAGGAGCGTGGGTATGTCACTTCTCGCATCCTACACGTCGGCCGTGGCGTTTCGGCGGGAGCGGTTCCAGCCCGCGGTCCTCGCTGAGACGGAGCGTATCCTGGTGTTACTGCTGTGTCTGGAACCGGGCCAGGCTATCGCGGTACATACGCCGGGGATTGATCTCGCACTTGTCGTCTTGGAAGGGGACGGGATGATGACAGTGGGAGATCGAGAGGATCCCATCTCACCCGGTGCCGTTGCCGTCGTGACCGCCGGGACGGCCCGCGGGCTCCGGGCCACGGGGCGTCTTGTGGCCCTCGCCGTGGCGAGTCCGCCGCCGACCGCAGCCGACCACGGAGCCGTTGGACGGAGTGGCCGGCCCGGGTAGCGCAGCCGTCACCCCTACCGGCCGGTGATCCGCCTGTCTTCCGCGATCCCTCCGATGGCGCGCCGGGGGCGGGGCGCGCGCGTGGAGCATCTGCCGTTTGTGTTCCTGAGCGTGCTCGCCCTGCTCGTCGGGCTCTGGGGTGGGCTTGTGCGCATCGGCTGGGTGATGCCTGACCTACGGGCCGGGCTCACGCTGGCTCATGGGCCGTTGATGGTCTCGGGGTTCTTGGGGACGCTCATCGGTCTGGAACGCGCGGCAGCACTGGCGCGCGTATGGGCCTACAGCGCCCCGCTCCTGGCTGGCGTTGGTGTGGTCGCCCTCTTGGCCGGGATGCCCGTTCCGATGCTCTTTGCTGCCGCGGGCCTCGGCCTCGTCGTCGCCTTCGGGCATCTCCTCAGTCGACAACCCGCCGCGTTCATGATCGTCATGGCCGCGGGAGCGGGGGCTTGGTTTGTCGGCAACCTGCTGTGGCTTGGGGGAGGCCCGATCGTCCAGACCGTCCCATGGCTCACTGGGTTCTTGATCCTGACGATCGTCGGAGAACGGCTGGAGCTCAGCCGCCTGGTACGTCCTTCGCGTGGCGCTCGGGCCGTACTGTTAGTCGCGGTGGGCGTTTATCTTGCCGGTCTGGTGCTGACGGTCCCGATCTTCGCCTTGGGGGAGCGGTTCGCCGGGGCGGGCATGATCGGTATGTCGCTCTGGCTGTTGCGGTACGATATCGCCCGCCGCACGATTCGAGAACCGGGGCTGCCTCGGTTCATCGCCGCGAGCCTGCTGTCAGGCTACGTGTGGCTGTTGATCGGCGGCGGGTTGTGGGTTGTCCTGGGCGGCGCCGTGGCGGGACCGACCTACGACGCGATGCTGCATGTGGTGTTTCTGGGGTTTGTCTTTGGGATGCTCTTCGCGCACGCGCCGATCATCGTGCCCGCAGTCTTGGGTCGGGCGGTCCCGTACTGGCCGGGGTTCTATGGGCACCTCGCGCTCTTGGATGTCTCGATCCTCCTGAGGCTCGGAAGCGATCTTGGGGGATGGACCGAGGGGCGGCGGTGGGGCGGACTGCTCGGCGTGCTCGCGATTCTGCTGTTTCTCGCGGCAACCGCGGGAGCCGCGGCTTCCGCCCGCCGTCTGCCCCCGCCCCCACAGGGGGGGATGCGGGGACAGTGATGTCGTGGTACGAGGTCAGCGTGACCCTGCACATCCTCGCCGCCTGCATCTGGGTCGGCGGCATGATCTTCCTGGCCCTCGTCGTGTTGCCGATTCTCCGGCAGCGGGAGTATCGGTTCGTGGCGGGGCCGCTGATCCGGGGGGCGGGAGTGCGTTTTCGCTGGGTTGGGTGGATGGCGGTTGCGACGCTGGTGCTGACCGGACTCGCCAATCTGCGGTTTAGGGGGTACGGCTGGACTCAGTTGCGCGACGGGAGCGGGTGGCAGGGATGGTTCGGCCACACGCTGGCGGCGAAGCTCATCCTCGTGGCGGCCGTCGTGGTCATTAGCGCGGTTCACGATCTTGTGCTCGGGCCCGTAGCGGCGGAGCAACTCGATACCGCAGCCGCGCAGCGACTCCGGCGACGGGCAGCCTGGATGGGCCGCGTTGTCCTGCTGTTCTCGATCGCTGTGGTGGCGCTCGGGGTCATCCTCGTCCGCGGCGTCTGAGGCGCTCCCTGGTTGGATCAGTCCCTGGGCGGTCGGTGCGGGCGCTCCCGCCAACTCCGTCGCCAGGTTCGCGCAGACGGCGACCCGCATCGCGCTCCCTCAGGTGTGGGCACCTTTCAGCCATAATGGACGGGCTGGGGTTCCCGCCACCCGCCCGTCCACAAAAGGACATAAGCCGCCGTTCGCCAGCGCCGGGTTCGGGAACCGCCTGCGCTGGCTCGCACCGGGCCGCGAGACAATCCTCGAAGGGTGAACTCGCCACAAGGTGCGTGTGGATGCGGAACGCCCGACCTCGCCGCCATGGCGATTTTGAGACGTCTGCTCCATCTGTTGAGACTGGGAAGGTTGCCCCTGGTCACCGCACTCAATGAGAAGTTTAGTCACCGGACGTCCGCTCAGGTAGGGCTTTGCGGGGCCAGCGGACCCCTGGTAATCCCCCGCCGCAGCACCCAATTGCCGACTGCCTTCCGCATCGCGGCTCACAAAGGATCCTAAGTACAGGCGCCAGGCCGCACCGGGACGAGGCGTACCGGACGACGGCCTCATATCGGAAGCGATCTGCCTTTCCCGCAGTATCCCCGGATACACTGACCGCCTGATGGTGAGCGAACCGCGGGCCGTGTAACGTAGGAGGTAGTAGAGTTGCCGGGAGCAGGGAAGGAGGCTTTGGGAATATGCAGGTCCAGTCGAACGGTGGCACGACCGGTAAGATGTCGATCATCATGTTTAGCGGGACGGCCGACAAGTTCATTCCCCTGGGGGTCGTTTCACAGGCCGCAGCGGCCATGGGAATGCAGGTGAACATTTTCGTCACGGGATTCGCGTTGTTGGGTTTTACAAAGAAGCCCCATGACCTGCCATTCCCAGCAGAGTTTGCCAACATGGCGCCCGCGCTGGCCAAAGGCATGCAGGCGAACCGCGTCGGAGCATGGGACACGATGCTGGTGCAGGCCAAAGAACTGGGCGCGAAAGTCTACGCGTGCTCGATGATGGCCAGCGTGATGGGGCTGGTCAAGGCCGATTTTAACGATCTGGTTGACGACGTCGTTGGAGCCGCGGCGTTCCTCCAGGCGTCCGAGAACGGCCAAACGCTCTTCATCTGAGGTGCCGTGATGGATGGAGCGACCGCAGACCGTACGCTCGTGGATTCACGGGGGTCATCGTGCCCCGGCCCGATCACAGATCTGGCCATGGCATACCGACGCGCGAAGGTGGGTGACGTGATCGAGTTGTGGGCGACCGACCTCGGGGTCAAGGCGGACGTGCGGGCATGGGCGGCGAAGACGGGGAACGAGATTGTGTCCATGGAGGACAGAGAGAACGTGATCGTCACGGTTCTCCGAATCGTGAAGCGGTGAGGCGGTGTGATCATGAAGAAGCGGGTGCTGATCATTGGGGGAGGCACGGGGGCCACGATGCTGGCCAACTCGCTGGACAAGCGACGGTTCGACGTGACGGTGCTGAGTCAGTCACCGGTGCACGTCTTCCAGCCGGCGTTTCTGTACATCGCGTTCAAGAACGGGAACCCAAATATGGTTCGGGACGAGCGGCGTTTGCTGGCGCGGCACGTCCGCTTCATCCAGGAACCGGTGACCCGCATCGACCTGCGCGGGCACGTGGTCATCACTGCCGGCGGGGCGAGGTACGACTACGATTCCATCGTCGTGGCCACGGGCGTGACGACAGATCCATCGCAGATCCCTGGACTCCGCGACCTCGACGACGAATTCGGCAACTACCACACAACCGTCGCGCAGGCGCAGAAGGTGTGGAGGCACCTCGATGCCTTCCGCGGTGGCACGATCGTGCTGGGGCAGAGCTCCCCGATTACCAAATGTCCGCCGTCGCCGGTCGAGGGCATCCTGCTCACGGAGGAGCTTTTGCACAAGAGGGGGCTCAGGGAGCAGACAAGGCTCGTCTTCATTTCCCCGTATCCGCGCGCCTATCCGGCGGAGCCGATGAACGAGATCGTCGAGCCGATCCTCCGGGCTCGCGGTATCGAGATCTTCCCGTTCTTCGACGTGGACCGCATCGACCCAGGAACCCGGACGATCTACTCAATCGAAGGAGAACAGATCCAGTATGACCTGCCCATCATCATCCCCCCGTTCATGGGTGCTGATATCGCGTACGAGCCCGCCACCGTCGTAGACGCGAACCGTTTTGTGGTGACCAACAAACTGACACTCCACATCGAGGGGGTTGACGACGCATTTGCCATCGGGGACGCGACGAATCTGCCGACCTCGAAGGCGGGCGTGGGGGCGCATCTCGAGGCGAAGGTGGTGGCAGAACTCCTGGGCGGGGGCCAGGCGGAATTCAGCGGCCGGACTCATTGTCCGGTCGACCTAGCCTACGGTCGGGGGACCTTTGTCATCGGTTCGTATACAGCCCCGGTGCTCAAGTACCCGCCGAGCCGCCTCAACCACATCATGAAAATGATGATGGCGTACATCTACTGGCTGAGTTTGCGAGGGACCCTGGACCCTGTTTTCGATTGGTATTTCAAACGCACGAGCCCCGATAGGTTCACACCGACCCACGTCGCGAAACGTCACGCGTGACGCTGAGCGTGACTCGTTGGAGGGTGCACATGACACATTTTAGGGTAGGAGAAACCGGGGCTGTGGACGTGCTGACCGCCAAGAGCTTCGACCTACTCGATCAGTGTGACAGCAGTGCGGCCACCCACCGCCTGCGTCATGCCATTAGCCGCGCCCAGAAGCGATACCGGCAGGTGAACGACCGAGACAGCCGCGGTTTCTACCACGGGCTCCTTACGGGATACGCGGTAGCCTTGAAGGCCCTTCAGGGCAGGATGAGTGGAATGCGCTCAGTCTAGGGCGGTGCCCGAGGTTCGCCGTTAACGGCCGACCTGCGATTGTGAAAGCATTTCCCTCCCCACATTGCCCCCCAATCCACCATTACCCAACCAGCGCAAGCCAGGCCCGGACTCGGTCACGTTCACCGTTCCATGTTTCGTAGTCACGTGGTGCCGTTGCCCGAAGCGTGGGACCGCACCATCATGCCAGTGAATAGCGGAGAGGGGTGAGGGACCTTGCCGTAGGTATCGACCGCGGCTCCCCGAATACAACCCACTCCGCAGCAAGCCGTCCGATTGCGGGTGAGGTTTGGAGACCCGACCCACCGACCCCGCAGGCTGAGATGACGGTGCGTTGGCCCGGCGTCGGGCCCACTTGCGCGAGGCCGTCGGGACTCACTGGATAGAGGCCGGCCCACCCCGCCGCCAGCCGAGCGCCATCCAGGAGGGGGAAGCGTAGCGCGAACTTCTCGGCAACGGCTTCAAGGAATGTGTAGTCGGTCGATCTGCTGTAGTTGTTTGGGTCAACGATGTCGTGAAGGGGTTCCTCGGTGTGCAGGCCCACGAGAAGCCGCGAGCGGGTATCGTGCCGGAGGTACAGTCCGTAGTCGCCAGAGTGCGGAATGTAGTCCATGACCGAGGGCATCACATACGCGAGGGGTCGCGGAAGATGCGCAAGCGTGACTTGGTGGCGCTGGGGCAACAACTTGACCGGCGCTCCAAGCAGGGCCCCAATCTCGCCCGCCCATGCTCCGGCCGCATTAACGACAAAATCGCACTCCACCTCCCCCTGTGTCGTGATCAACCGGTGCCGGTGCAAGGCGCCTTTCTCCGCTCTGACGAGCGTGACTTGTGTCCGCACCTCGGCGTTGCGCCGTTTGGCGAGATCCGCAAGCAGGTTGCAATAGAGGTGTCCGTCGATGTAGCCGTCGCTTGGTCCGAACAAGCCTCCGATCACGTCGTCGCAATGCATGTGGGGGACAAGGCCGAGAACCTCACGTCTGCTGAGGGTGCGGGCGTCCCGGACGCCCAAGTTTCGTTGCATCTTGACGCTCGTTTCAAACGCCGCGAGTTCATCTGCCCGGTGGGCTAATCGCAGATACCCATTTCGGGTGACCGTTAGATTGTGGCGCCGTTCTAACGCGGAGAAGAACTCCATGCTACGGACGCGGAGTTCGATGTCGAGAGGGTCGAGGTATTGGGTCTCGATGATGCCAACCGAAAGTCCAGATGAGCCGCTCGCGACGTATGCCCTCTCGAGGACGCGTACCGGCGAAGCCCCCAATTCCGCCAACTGAAGAGCCGTGGAGAGACCGATCGCCCCTCCTCCAATCACGGCGACGGATGGTCCGATCATTCCCGATTCCGCTTTCGGCAATTTGTTCGGCTCTCGAGCCGCAAGTCACAGACCCGATTACGTGCTCGATCCGCGAAGGGGATGCTCCATTTTGAGGAGGCCTCCCCCGGTGATTCTCGCAGAACCATCTCATGGGACTGTCGGCACGATATCGCGCGGCACGGGGCCGACATCCAGAGCGCGACAAGTCGAGTGCCTCCAGGGATCGGGCTGAGGTCGCCCGGCCGCGCGCGCGGACTCAAACGCTCGGGGAACGCGCACAGGCTGAGCGCGCGAGGCCGAGGCCCCCCGCAGGGGATTGCTGGTGAAACGCGAAAACGAGGGCATGCATCTGGGCGTCGTTTTTCCCCAAACGGAGATCGGCACCGATCCCGTGCTGATTCGCGACTTCGCCCAGGCTGCCGAGTCATTGGGTTACCATCATCTACTCGTCTACGATCATGTGTTGGGTGCCAATACGGCGACTCGTCCTTCGTGGCGGGGCCCCTACACCCTTAAACACACGTTCCACGAGCCATTCGTGCTATTCGGCCACCTCGCCGCGTCCACCCGCCGGATCGAGCTGGTGATTGGAGTCTTGATTCTCCCCCAACGCCAAACGGCACTTGTGGCAAAGCAGGCCGCTGCGGTCGACGTTTTGAGTGGGGGGCGGCTACGGATGGGCATTGGTGTGGGGTGGAACGAGGTCGAATACGAGGCTCTCGGGGCGGACTTTCGCACGCGCGGGGCACGGATCGAGGAACAGATCACGGTTCTCCGGGCATTGTGGACCCAGGAGTCCGTGACGTTTCACGGGCGGTGGCACCGCATCTCAGACGCCGGCATCAATCCGCTGCCCGTTCAGCGCCCCATCCCCTTGTGGATGGGGGGTGAGGCAGATATGGTCCTGCACCGTGCGGCGCGCGTGGCCGATGGGTGGATGTCGAGCCGAGGCTTTCAGGCGCTCCCCGACCGACCGGCGGGTTCAAGCAGAGAGGAGCAGGTGGGGCGTCTCCGTGCGCACCTGGCAGCGGGACGCCGCGACGCGGCGAGTCTGGGGATCGAAGGTCGCATTGCATTTCGGCAGAGCGGACCGGATGAGTGGCGTCGGGATATCGAGCGGTGGCGGAAACTGGGTGCTACCCATCTCAGTGTCGACACGATGCGCTCCGGTCTCTCGACCCCGCATGCGCATATCGACGCCATCCGGCGTTTTCATGAAGCGGTGGCGACCTGACGGACTCGAGGGAAGCTCGAAGGGACTTCTGACCGATTTCGACTCGCGCTTCATGGTCCAGGTGGGGCGGACGCGGCGGCTCGGTTTCCCATTCCCCAGAATTGTTGGCTGAGCGGTACGGGAGCTTCTCCTAAATGGGTAAATGGGGCCCGCCACCCTGGGGCCAACGGCGGCGATGTTGTTTATTTAATGAAGCTGTTCGGAAGGGTCCCTCCCCGGGTGGCGAGCAGGGAGGTTGCTCGAGGGACTGGCGCCGATGGAATGGTGACCCGATCCTGCGCGGGATCCCCCCCGCACGGGATCGCGGTGTTGCTCGCGTCCTCGACAGAGAGAGGATACGAACATGCAAAAGTGGCGGCAGGCGCTCTTGGCGAGTGCCTTTGGACTGATCTCGGTCACTTTGAGCTTGCCGGCGGGGATGGCTGCGCCTCCGGCGCCATCCGCGGAGCAGGTTCTCCATCGCATGCTGCTGATGATTGCCGGCATTCCCCGGGTGGTATCGGCGGATGCCGAGTTCAGGCTGCGGGTCGGGAAGGCGCTGAGCGCCCCCCCCGACTGCGTCTTCCACGGGACCGTGAAGGTCGTGCGTGCCCATCCCACCGTGAGGATTGGTGGTCGGACGGTTGGGTTGTTGTGTTGGATCGCGGATCGCTATGTGATCGGCCGGGGGTTTGAAGCCACCGAGCGCTTGGAGAGCTTTCTCTCACGATTCAAGTTCGATGTGTTGGGCGAAAAGATCGTGGAACATGACCGATACTACTTGGTTGAGGGGCAGGCGAAGGATCCTCGGAATGATCCTCGCGCGATGATTGGATGGATTGACTTCGACCAGGGACTGTTGGCCGAAGGCACGGTTCGTTACTTTTGGGGGAGCATCGATACCAAGCAGCGCTACACGCGTATGCAGAGGATTTGGATGCTGACCTACCAGTATCTGTACAGTCCTCGATTCAACGCGTCGATGGAAATCTTGTACAGTCACATTCTTTTCAGTTCACAATGACGCCAGGTGTCGATTGCCCAAAGGAGCCCATGGGGCTGATGGAGATCTGGAGGGAAACTTCCCGCCGTGGAGAAGGAGCCTGCGCCCGGGGAGAGTGATCCTACCGCCGAATGTCATCGGGTGCGTCCGTGGACATGAATGGTCGCGGGAATGTCGTCAGCTTCGGGGGGATGGGCAGAGCGCGCGAACGGGCAGGATGTCCGCCGCGCCTCGTCGAGTCACGGGGTTACCGGATCGGGAGGGGTTGATGAGATTCCCAAATCCTAGATCTGCGGGGTCGGTGAGACTGCAACGGTATACACACGGGAGTCGACGTGCCGCCGGGGGAGGCCGCGCACCGGTGAAGCGGATTATGCTCGGTGGCGCGATTGCGATCGTGCTGGGCTCGGCGGCGTTATCCGTTGTGGTTGGCTATGTTGCCAATGTTCCACCGGCGGACAGGCGGTCTGAGTCCTATGCAGGTCACGCCGACCCCGCGGTGATCGCGAAACTGAGGGTCGCGCAACCGAGGCGGCTAGACCCACTTCCCCCTTCGGCCGTAGCGGCGCCCGTTTCGCCACCCGTGCCGGACATGCCGGCTGGACGGCCCGACCTCCGGAGCGTCCCGCCGCGAGGGAGACCCACGGCGGCGTCCACTTCAATTCGCGCGTCCATCTCGGCCGAACCGGTCATCGCTGCCTTGCAGCGACCCACCACGATTGCGTCGAGGATTTCCGAAGCAACGCGGTTTCATGTCCAGGTGGGCGTTTTTACGGACCGCCCGAGCGCGGAAGTCATCGTTCAACGGTTGCGGGCGCTTGGATTCGCAGTTCGGCTTGTTGGGGACCGGCCGTTCCTCGTATGGGTTGGGGGCTATCTGGATCGGACGACTGCGGAAAGCCTGCGCATGCATCTGCATGCGGTAGGGATCGACGCTACTCTGGCCCCCGGATAAGCCTTTCACATCCTGCCAGAGTTTTTCGTCGGAACGCCCTGCCGGGCAGTTCACGGCAAGAGGCGACCCCCGGGAGGGTCATCGGTTACGGATTCACCTTGCGGGGGGCGTTACGGGCGAGGATTCCTTGAGATCGCCGCATTCATGACGCCAAACAAACCTGGCAGAGAGCGAAATCTGTGGTAGGCTAAGTGTAGGCACAACATGCCCTGTCCTTCGGACAACGGCGGAGGCGACGCCGGGTGCACCAGATCTGAGGAGGAATGATGGTCATGCGAAGAGATCAAAGGCAGACGGGCAATACGCGGATCGCCAAGCCGAGCAAGCTCGACGCGGTGCATCCCTCGATCGCGGCAAATGTTCGGCCGGGACCTTTTCCCTGGGACCGCTATCAACCGGGCACCCGGAAGCCTTCGAACCGGGCGCTGCGCAGGTCGTTCGGGGCCAATGTGGGCTCCGGGACGCGGAAGAGTTAGCCGCTCGAATCGGCAAAAGGTTTGCCACAGGCAGGGGTCTTTCCATCGCACGACTTGACAAAAGTCGCCCCCCCACAACGCGGCGGCCGCGCTGCGCAGAGCGGTCACAATGACGATTGGCTGCGGGTCGCATCCCGACGCAGCTCGTAAGGGCAGGATTTAATCTGCTGCTCCGGGCGACTCTGTAACTCGCGGGAGTAAGCGCGCTCTCTGCACGGGCCAGGGTGGGGAGGGTGGCGAGGACGAGCAAAACTCGCCCCGACCCGGTCCTGGCATGATCCCCGGCACACCCTCAACCAGCGGCGTCAAGGCGAAGCTTAGCCCGACATTCTTCCCGATCGGACGTTCCCTTTTCCTATCGATGACGGCACGTTCATCAACCCCACGGCCCCGCGCTGTCCACGTCGCCGGGCCGGACGGTTGTTCCCCCCAAGCGCTCCAGATGGCACCCCCGTTCTCGGGATCTCCGTGCGATGCCCACCTCATGACCTCCCCTTCGTACTGACGAGATTCAACGCGTTCCCGAGGTGCTGATTCATCGGATCTGATGAAGGGGGAGGGCGCACAGGCGGTCAACGATGCCTCTCGACAAGGCAATGAATCGATCGGGCGATCCACCCCCAAGCAGAGGCGTGGATGCCGTCGGCCTGCGGGACAAAGACACGCGTAATAGGTGCCCGGGTCGGCAATGGCCACGGAGTTGAAGAGTCGCGCTGGTGCACGTCCAGATGAGATCGTCCATGGATCTGAGTTTGTGTGGAGGGAAGAATTGAATGACTGAGCCCCGACGACACCCCGCGAAGGTCCGCGTTCCCCCGGCGTGGGGAGCGAGCATCATCGCCGGGGCTGGTGCCGGCGCGGTGGCAAGCTTCGCCAGTGTGGCCGTGGGGATCCTCATCCACCGGCAGGCACAAATGTTGACATTTTGGGCCGCGCTCAGCGCCGGCATTTTCGGCGGCTTTCTCTATGGCTGGTTGGGGCGAATTGCCCGCCGACCTGCGGCAGCGCTGTGGGTGATCACTTTGGTCGACGCGACGACCGGAAGCTTTCTAATCGCGTTCCTGCCGCTGGTGTCTGGGACCCACTCATTGCTGAGGGCCCCCGTCGTCGGTGCCATGGCGCCGTTGCGGCCTCTCATCGCCCTTGTGAGTGTCGAGCATTTGGGTGGACGGAATTTTCTCGCGCCATCCTCTCTCTCTGATATGGCGACACTCTACCTCAGTGCCGTCGCAGTGTCAGTGCTTGTGCCGAGGTGGGCGAAGCCGAGAGATCGGTGATCATGCAGCTTTGCGCGTTTTCACTCTATCTCCTGACGACATCCTGGGGAAAGTGGTTCGGTACACAGTGCATGGGGAATTGTCGGAGGGGCCGCAGGTGGGGCCTGTGGGCCCCCTCTGCGGGTTGTTATTTCCGAGCCCCAACCGTGAGCCGCATGATCTCGGCACGGTCTCGGAGCGCGCGACTCATTTCTTCCAAACCGCGCTGCGCGTCGCCCTGCACGTTGCCTGAGAGAGAGGTAAGCAAGCCCGTAAAGGTTTCCTGGGCGATCAGGCGGGATCGGTCTGCACCGAGTGGCTCAAGGGTGAAGGTCTGGTCGCGGTCGAAGAGGCCACCCGTGAAGGTCTGCCCACGCCAGCGCAAGATGTGATTCGGTTGGACAGTCACTACCGTCGGTTGGAATTCAATCACGCCCGTTCCGGAGTGCAAAGTGATATCTAATTGTGCTCCCGTGCGAATCTCCCCCGTGGCCGGATAGACGTAGGGATTCCAAATCGTGTACCCGGCAAGATCGGTGAGAATCTGCCAGACAAGCTCGGGGGGGGCGTTGATCTCGACCTCCGCCTGCACCTGGTGCTGGGCGGTCAAGGCCGGGAACATCGTCAGGACGAGAATGGTCGAGAGGAGCGCAAGTGGGCGCGGTGGCGCGTGCGACGCGGTCGCGTTGGTGCCAGTGGCATCGGCTGATGGGAGGCTCAAGGCCGAGGTGACGCTGATCTCCGTCCGCCGCATTGACGCCCCCCTTCAGATCCAGCAATCGAGGCAACGGAATCTTCAAGAAGTTACTACCCTACAATAAGGGGCTGCAACCTCATTCATTCGGACGAATCTTCGAGGTCAATCTTCCTCGTGTAAACTTCTGGGTATCTGCCGGGAAACGGATCGCTAACATTCCCCCGCAGGACCCGAGGCGGATCCTGTTGGGCCCAGCGGGCACATGCCACGTTCTTCGTCGAACCGGCGTGCGGCAATCGCGTTCCGGTGAGGGTTGTGCCAAGGCCGGACTGGACATCGGGTGCCGCATCAGCGGGGGGTAGACCGTTTGGAGGTGCTGGGGCTCGATCTCGGAGCCGCGGGGGCGGATGCGCACGGACTCTCTGGCGCGCCGGGGTTGGCGTGTGTTGGGGTCGACCTGCGCCGGAGCGATTGTCACCGCGGGTGTCACGTCGATCGTCATGCGGCGAAGGACGAGGCGGGCGACCGGGTGCGGCCGTGCGGGTGCGCGATCAATTGGAAACCGAGGGCATCGACCCATCCCGGTGTACGTGAATTTACGTTAAGCGGAGGTTTGCGTTGTTGACGGCTGCCCTCTCGGTCCGTGTTGTGGTCGTCGATCGATGTTGCAGGCGGTTCCGTCATCCTGCCCGGGGACGCCGCATGTGCTTAGTGACGTTGGCCATGATCGGCACCGCTCCTCCCAGCGTGAGTGCCCCCAGGGTGAACGCCGACTCGATTCTGGAAACCGTGATCACCAGGCCGAAAACGATTGGGCTGAGGATGGCGGCCAGCCGCTGCACGCTCTGGCGGATGCCAAAGGCCACCCCCCAGAGCTCGGGGGGGACCGATTCCACCATGAGGCTCATCGTCAGCGGTTGGGTGAAGCCGAGGCTCGCGCCCATCAGCGCCGATGCTAGCATCAGCGGCCAGAAGTGCCGCAACAGCGGCGTGACTCCAAGCGAAACTGCCGCCAGCGCCGTGGCGCCGACCAGCAGCGATCCGTAGCCGAACATCGCCACTCCGCGTGATAGCATTGAGCGGACCAACATCGAGCTCAGACTGACTGCGGCAATCACGATCCCGATCAGGGTTGCGGATAACCCGACTGTGTGCAGGTAGAGCGGATAGAAGGACTGTTGCAGCGTCTGTCCGCACCCCACCATGAACGAGATGAACAGGATGCCGGCCACTCCCCGCCGGCCGATGATTGTACGCGCGAGGGTGTGGGCCGTGGCCAGGGACACGATGTGCGCCGGGACCGTCGATATCACGCGCATGGACCCGGCGACCGCGAAAGCGGGCAACATCAAGATCCACACCACCGCGAACGCCGCCGCGTAGCCGAAGCGGCCGGCGATGTACCCGCCGATGACCGGGCCGACCACCGCGCCGGCGGAGTTCCAAAGTGAATAGTAGCCGTAGTTTCGGACCCGTGTACCGGGATTGCTGGCGGCGGCGACGATAGCCTGCGGCGCGACGGCAAACCCAATATTCGCGATTCCCATTAACATGTACGCTCCGGCCACTGCCCACACGCTGTGCCATGCCGTGAGGATCATACCGGCCAGAGCGAACAGGATCACCGACCCTTTCGCGACCATGATGGGACCGCGCTCGTCCACCAGCGCCCCCGCATGGATCGAGATCAGCAATGGGATAACGCCGGAAATACTGACCACCCCTCCCACGATGATCACCGATGCGCCCTGCGAGGTGAGGTAGAGGGGAATGAATGGCGCCGCAACGTACCACGCCCCGTTGGAGAGGAACTGCAACGCGTTATTGAGCCAGAGGAGCGATCCCGGATCCACGGCGTCCCGGCCTGAAGCAGTCGGGACCGCCGCGGCGTCAGCCCCCGGCGCCGTTTGGGAATCTGACTCAACCATCAGTCACCTGCGGGCGAGGATATCGCATGGGCTTCTCTGGCGCCGACGCGGGTCCCTGTGGTCGGCGCATTCGCCAATGGTCCAGACGGACCATCGCACCGGAATCGACCCCCGACGTGCCCGCGTCAGTTGCATGGGCGGCCTTCCAGACGACGTCCGGGAACCGGCCCTGACCTAGATGCTGATCGGATGTTTCCCTTCTGTCCCGGAAGTGTCGGGATGTATTCCTCCATCGCGTGCACCGAGCGACGCGGCGAGAAATGCCAGGCCACAACGCGATCGGGATGAAACAGGGTCGCGGCGGCCGGGTTGGCATTCGACACGGCGCCACCGAGCAGGGAACTACGAGCACGTGGGTGGGTTCGATCCCTCGTCGGGCGATCGGGGAGGAACAGCAGGACGGCGCGCGCCCCTGGGCGACGGCTTTGCCCGCGTGCGCAAGTCGTGGTGGACGACAATGGCCCGTTTACCTCACTGCGCCGTCTAGCAAGACACATCTGAGGTGATGACGCAATTCGGGGGCGCTCCCGCGCTGGCGTCCGCTCTCTGACGCTGTGACCGCAAGCGTTCGGGGATGGTGGGGGTGTTGACCGCGCCGAGCGAATTCACGAGATCTACACGACATCTTCAGGAGTTTGTCAAGTCGTTTCCCTAGTCTGAGCGTAGATCTTAAGGATTTGGAGGAGGGTCTCTCATGAGAAAACTCGTGGCAACGGTTCTCGGCATCCTGACGGCGACCTTGTCGATCAGCGGTATCGGGCAGGCGCAGAGTGCGTCCGCCATCCAGGGAACGATTCAGGCGGTGGATTGTCAGACACGCGCGCTGGTCATGGATGCGGCGGATGGCACCCATGTGCTCCCTGCGGGACCCTATACGACGGCATTCGTGGATTCCACTGCGGTCGGTTTCTGTGCGCTTCAACAATACGTCGGTGACAATGCGACCGTGACGGTCGCCCCGAGCGCCGGCCAACTTGTCGCTGAGCGCGTTGACGTGGACACGGCGGCAACCCCGGCTCCCGCGCCGGCCCCGGCTTCCGCCATCTCGGGTCTGCCCGCATGGGCGGGAATTGCTCTCGGGACGGTTCTCGTCGGCGGTCTCCTCTACCTTGCGATACACGGAGCCCAGACCGCGGCCCAAAACCAATCCGGGCAACAATGCTACGGTAACCCCGGGGGGCAGTGGTGCCGGGACGGCGGAGATCACAATCACTGAGGGTGCCCGAACGGGTGGCGGTCGTCGGCGATGGAGGGGCGGACCCGGATCCGCCCCTCCGTTCTGTCCCCCCCCAGGAAGGTGGCGCGGGGTCGACCAGTCCCCGAATCTCCCGCAATTCGCCGCAGTGATGATAGAGAAGCAGTGAGCTCACCCCGCGAGGTGTTTCGTCCCGCCGGACAGCGGTTGGCGGTCCTTGGCGGAAAATCCGCTCCGGTATGTGCGGTGCGAGCTCCCATAATCCTCCCATCAACCGAGCGCACGTGTTGCGTGCGAACCTTGCGTAACTGCCGGCGCAGGAGTACACTTAATGCAGCTTCCCCTTCCTTGTGTCTACGATCGTACCCCAGGCAAGCGGTCGGTTCCCCGGAGGAGAAGGCAATGGTCGAGTTTGCGCCGACTCCGGGGAGGTATCTTCATCGGTCTGATCCAAACGCTGCCCCCCCCCAATGGCCGGCACTGCTCATGTACCGCAGGCGTGCTCCCGGGTTTGGGCCCTCGCGGAGAGCACGCCGGCCCTCGCGGATCTGACGGCGGTTGTAAGGAGGACGACGATGGCGCTGGACAACGAACGGAACCGCGTATTGGCCTCGTTACGGGATCGCTCAGATGGCGTCGACAGTTCTGTCCTGGTCGAGGGCCTTGGCTTGACCAAGGACGTAGTGGAGCGCCACCTTCTCTACTGCGTGGACTACGGGCTGGCGACCTGGAAGCGGCACCGGAATGGATCGGGGGAAGCGACAATCACGGATCGCGGCCGAGACTATTTGCGTCGTCAAGAGGAATGAGACGACCGTGCGTCTGAGGGCGCCCAACGAGCAGGACCTCGAATTGCGGGAACGCACCGCGAAGATTCGGACTGCGGCGCGCGGCGGAAAGAGTTCCCTGGAAATCGCCGAGGTGCAACACCTTCCTCTGGCGGCGGTCGAGCGGATCTTGGCGCCGATCGAACACTCCCGCATCTCCGACCCGGTCTGCTTGCTTCAGAAGCAGCGGGTCACCGTGGGGACCGCTCCCGCTGAGATCCAGTTGTACTGGCTCGGATTCCTGATGGCTGCCGGGTACATCTGGGGGCAAGGAAGCTCTCTCGCGCTCGTGATCACGCTGGGCGCAGAGTCCCGCGCCCACATCGAGACGTTCATGGCCGATCTCTCAACGGATCGGATCTATTGCGAGTTCTGCTACAGCAGCATTGTGGGGTGGCAGGTCTACTTGCGCGATCAGGATCTGTGCAAAGCCTTGTTCCCTTGGGGGGTGCCGTCGGAGCTCCACGGGAGCGATTCGGCGCTGCTCGACGATCTCCCGGGGGAACTGGCGATTCCATTCATCCGTGGGTACGTCGATGGAAACTGGCCCTTCATCCACTCCACAAACGGCCCGAAAGCGGGGGACTTCGCGGTGGAGGGGACCCCGGCCTTCCTTCATAGACTGCACGCTATGATCAAGCGATGTTGGCGGATCCGCGGGGGGGCCGTCAGTTCGCGGGGCGGACGGACCACGCTCCGCTTCTCGGACCCGGGGGCCTGCCGCGTCATCCAAACCCACCTGAGCTCCTTCGTCTCGCGGGTCCGCACCTGAAGGAACTGTGATCGAAAGAGCACGACGGTTCCGTGACATCGGGCGAAGGTCCCACGGGGAGAGATTGCGGTTGGATCATCACGCACGGCGGACCCAGGAGTGGAAGGAAAGTAACCCGCTCAAGCGGCGGCGGGTTGCGGGTCGACTATCCACCCATCAGGTGGCGGAGATACTGGGCATCACGAATGCGCAGGTGTTGGAATTGGAAGCGGGCGCATCACCCACAGATCTCGAGATGATGATGGTGACCAGAGGCTCGGGGATTACGAAGACACAGTGGACCGCGTGGGAACGTGCGATGCCATGTGGCCCTGAGCCCGAAACATCCTCCGCCCCTCCGATCCTCGACGCACGCCGCCCCGCGGTGTGACGCAAGCGTCACCGCAGTGAGCAAACCTTGTTCCCCCGCGAGCGCCGGCCGGGAGCGCCAATCGGCGGGTGCGGGCCGCGATCGAGGAGTGCGAATCCCCGAATCGACAGCGACTCCCAGGTAGGGAACGGGGCCACGCTCGACCCCGAGCCGCCCCAGGGAATGATTTGCTCGCGGGGCACCGGCAAGGTATAATCCCGGCGATCGCCGTTCACGAACCACCAACGCCCCGGCGGTTACATTAGGGCGTCGACACTCGCTGCATCTCAAAAGCGGAAGGAAAAGGGGTTCTGCGATCCGGGTACAACCCGCGAGCATGCGAGGAGGTGACCGATGTGGTTGAATGTGAAGGGGAAGGGGCACCTTATCAACTTGGATCACGTCATGGAGATCAAGGCGATGCTGACCCATGGAAAAAGTGCCCTGCAGGCGATCCTTCCAAACGGTGAGGCACTGGTGGTTCGCGAATATGGAGCGCCCCAGGACGCAGCGTCCGTACTGGACCGAATCGCCGAGGCGCTGGAGCCCAAGGTCTATTCAGTTTAAGCGCACCCCCTGGGCAGGGTCGTAGGGTACGGCGCGCCGCCGGACTCCCCTCGCATCCGCCCCGCACGTACCCGAGCACCGGTGGCCCGTTTATTCGCCCCAACGAGTTCGTCTCTCCCTGGAATCTGGAATTCTTCCCGTTCGGCGATGTGTGCCCGCCGCCTTCGGCTTCGATAGGGGACGCAGGTGGTCTGCGGGCGCCGTCAAATTTCTCCGTAAGTGAGGTGAGGCCGATGCGACGGATGCTCACGGTGTCCATGCTGCTCATGCTGATTGCGTGGACCGCGGCGGAGGGCCAGGGGAATCCCATCGTCATTGGTGCCGTCTACCCCACCGCCGGACCTCAGGGCAGGATCGGAGCCGGCATTGATGAGTTCCACGGGCTGCTGCTCGCGGCCGCCTACGTGAATGCGAATGGCGGCGTCGGGGGACGACCCCTCCAGATCCGGCTGGCGCCCGCCGACTCATCCGATGCCGCCCCGGACGCGGTCGAGCAGCTGGCCCGCCAGGACATTGCGGTAATCGTCGGCACCTACGGCAGCACGATTGCCCGTCCCGCCGCAGAGACCGCGGCCCGACTGGGGCTTTTGTTTTGGGAAACGGGGGCGGTCGGCGAGATCGGAACGGCGGCGGCGCCGGGTAGGTACTTCTTCCGTGTGGCTCCGAGCGGGGCGCTCCTTGGCCAACAGGCGGTGGCATTCGTTCGTGACCGGGTGGTCCCGCGTTTGCACCGCCTCGAGCCGCTCCGATACAGCGTGGTTCATGTAGACGATGCGTTTGGGCGAGCGGAGGCCCAGGGAGAGGTAGCGGAACTCCGGCGCTCACACCTCCCGATTGCCGCCGTGTTGGCGTACGACCCGTGGCACGCGACCTACGGCGAGCTGGTCCGGGAGATCGCCCGGGCGCACACGGATGTCCTGGTGTTGGCAGGGTATATGGATGATGCCGTTGCCCTGCGCGAGGCCGTCATCCGCGCCCACGTGCCGCTGGTCGTCAACATCGGCGGGTGTTCCGCCTACATCATGCCCGAGTTCGGCAAGCGGTTGGGATGGAAGGCCGTGGGCGTGTTCTCATCCGATAAGACCGGCGGCGATGTCCTGCCGACGGATGGTCTGTCTTCGGAGGCAGCGCAAGAGCTCCGTTGGGCCCGGCAAGAGTTCAGCCGCCGTTACGGCCATCCGCTGTGGGAGCCCGGGTTGTCCGGATTTTCCGGCGGGATCGCGCTTTTTCAACAGATCCTGCCGCGGGCCCGAGATCTCTCCGCGGCCGCGGTCGCCTCTGCGATCCGGGCGAGGACGCTCCCCTTCGGCAGCCTGCCCAACGGCAGCGGGTTGGCCTTCGGGTCCCCGGGGTCGGTGCTGGCGGGGGAGAATCTTAGGGCGGCGAGCGTGGTCTGGGAATGGATCGCCCCCGATACGCGGGTTCTGGTCTGGCCCCCCGCCTTTGCCACCCACCCGATCGTGTTCCCGTGAGGGGGGGCTTGGTCCAGCCCGCGGGGGCAAAGGACGATCCCTCTCCGGGGTGAGGATCCCCCCGGCCTCACCGACCGCGTCGCCGGGCCGGAGCGAGCGACCGCTCCCCGCGTCCTTTCACGAGCCCCGGCGTCGGCCGGTTGATCGCGATCGATCCTATCTCCAGAATCCTGCCACCCACGCCCAACCGCCCGGCCGGCGGGCCCAATGCCCCGGCACCCAGACTGCCCCTCGCCAAGGTGCCGGCGCCCAACGCCCCGATATCCAAGCCCACCCTCCGCCGTTCCACCGCCAGGCTCCCGCAATCCACACCGCGCCGACGAATGGAGGCGCGACAACGGCCTCCACCTGCACCGGGGGCGGCGGAGTCACGACAACCGCGACCCCCTGCCAATGACCGCGTACCCAAACCCAACCGTACCAGCGGTGAACCCAGCGTCCCGGTACCCACGCCGCGCCGGGGTACGGGGTGAGCTCCCACCGACCTGCGATCCACGTCCATCCAGTCGGCTGGTAGTACCAGTACCCCGGCACCCAGACGTAGCCGACGCTCGGCGGCGGCGTGGCGATATCGCCAGGCGGCAGAGGGGGTGGTCCGGGGGCGATCACCTCTCCCCGGTCACCGTTACCCTCGGCGAATGCGGAATTTGCCGCCGTCAGCACACCGAAACCGACCGCCACCAGCATGCCTGCCGCGCCGAGCTTCCGGATCATGATCTCCTCCCCGTTCGGCTTTGAAATCTCTTGCGGTCCATGGCCGCGACCCTCCCCAAAAGCGCCGGTAAGGGTTGAAAAAGTTCCCCCAAACCCTAAGGGATCCGCCCGACCGATTCCCTATCCGCACCCATTGTGGTGCGGTTTTGGAGAGATTTCTGGGCATATGAGTGATGAAGTTGATAATAAAGCCCAGATTGCTCGGACAGGCGAGTTCCCATGATCGCGGATGGCTGTTTTCGATCAGCTCTCGATCCGGAGCACGCGGGCGATGGCAAACCCCCGCGCCCAAGGGTAGGATAGGAGTCCAGGGTGACGTGGCGCCTGGGAATAGGCGGTTTGATGATATGGCGATCGGGTGGTATCCGGCGCGGTGCGCAAAGTGCTTAAAGCGGTTTGTTCCGAAGAGCCGCCGGAGTAAGGTGTGTCAGGAGTGTGCCGCCAAAAACAAGCAGCACCGTCGCGGACGAAGAGACGCGATCAAGACCCGGTCGGCCCAGGAGTAGGGTCGCCGGGCCGTCGGAACGCGGGGCGCTCGTCTGGTCTCCTCCGCGGAAGCCGAGATGTGCTTCAGGGTCTCCGGTGCCGACGGCTTAGCCCCATCTTGCATGCGAGGTCGAACGCGCTCCACATCGCGCCGACGTTGGCGATGCCCTGACCGGCTATGTCGAACGCCGTGCCGTGGGCGGGGGTCGTGACGGGGATAGGCAATCCTCCGGCGACGGTCACGCCCCGATCGAATCCCATCAGCTTCATCGCGATCTGACCTTGATCATGGTACTGGGTCACAATCGCGTCGTATCGCCCGTCGCGTCCCTTGAGGAAGATCGTGTCCGCCGGGAACGGCCCGTCGGCCGGGGTGCCGCGCTGGCGCGCGAGTTCGATGCCTGGGAGAATGATGTCGATCTCTTCCCGACCAAAGGCGCCGCCCTCGCCGTTGTGGGGATTGAGGCCGCATACGGCGATTCTCGGACGGGTCACCCCGTTTTGCCGGAGCACCCCCGCGATCAGCTCAATCGCCTCTGCGACCCGCTGGGGGGTGAGCAATCCGCTCACCTCGCTCAGTGCGACGTGCGAGGTGACGCGCGACGTCCACAACGTGCCGAGCACATTGCACTCGCCCATCGGGCCGCGGTAGGCTATCTGGTCGGCAAACCAGTGCAGCTCGTCCGACTGACACATGCCGGCGAGGTGGAGGGACGTCTTGTTCAGGGGCGCAAAGCACAACGCGTCGGTGCGGCCGTCCCGGGTGAGCTCAATGCCTACTCGCAGCGCGTCGAGGCAGTACTGTCCGCCCTCGCGACTGGCCCGTCCCCTCGGGAACGCCCCGGTCACGCCCCCGCGGTGCGGAGAGAGGATCGGGAGGCCCCGCGCAAAGTCCGCGGCTTCGAACGATTCCGCCGTGGTGTACGGGACGTCCACGTCCGCGATTTTCATGCCGTGGTGAAACTCCTCGCGATCGGCGATCACGTAGATCTCCGCGCGGGCGCGGATCGCCGGGTCCCCTAACAGCTTCGCGACCAGCTCGGGGCCGATGCCGGCGGGATCACCCGCCATCATGGCAATGCGCGGTCTCATAGGTGCGCGTTCGCCTCCCCCATTCGTTCGGGACACAGCGCGTTTCGGCCCTCCGTGGGTCACTTCGCGCGCCCCCGCGGCGTCACCTGGCCTTGAGCGCGATCGACCCGGCGCGGTCGGCAATGCCCCCGGCGACGGCCCGGGGGACTTCGTTTGCCCGGCAGCGAACTCGGGGGTGCTGCGAGATCCGAGCTCAAGGGTCCCGCAGCCGGTGAGCCGAACGGGTGAGGAGGTGTACCCATGCCCGCGCCTTCCTATGTGCACGGCGCCAGCGAGATTCCGCTCCTCGGCGAGACGATTGGGGCGAACCTGTGGCGTACCGTGGAGCGGTTCCCAGAGAGCGAGGCGCTCGTCGTGCGCCATCAGCACTACCGGGCCACTTACCGAGAGTTCTGGGACCAGGTGACCCGGGCGGCGCGGGGCCTGATGGTCCGGGGGATTCGGAGGGGCGATCGGGTCGGGATCTGGGCCCCCAACCGCGCGGAATGGGTGGTCGTGCAGTATGCGACCGCCCGTATCGGCGCGATCCTGGTGAACATCAACCCGGCGTACAAAACGACCGAGCTCGAATACGCCCTCAGGCAGTCAGAAGTCAGCGTCCTCGTCCTTGCCCGCGGGTTCCGGCAGTCGAATTACGTCGCCATGCTCGAGACGGTCCGAGCTCGGTGTCCGGATCTTCGAGACAGCCTCGTGCTCGACGACGGCTGGGAGGGTCTCCTGGCGGATGCCGACCGCGTCGCCGCGGCAGATCTCGCGGCGCTCGAGGCGACCCTCCAGTTTGACGATCCCATCAATGTCCAGTACACGTCGGGGACCACGGGGTTCCCCAAGGGGGCGACGCTTTCGCATCACAACATTCTCAACAACGCATTGTTCATCGGGGAAGCGCTGCACTACTCGGAGCGCGACCGGGTGTGCATCCCGGTACCGTTCTACCACTGCTTCGGGATGGTCTTGGGGAACTTGGCGTGCACGACGCACGGATCGTGCATGGTCGTCCCCGGGGAGGCCTTTGACCCCCTCGGCGTGCTGGAAACGGTCCAGGCGGAGCGCTGCACTTCCCTGTACGGCGTCCCGACGATGTTCATCGGCGAACTTGACCACCCGCGCTTCTCCCAGTTCGACCTGTCCAGCCTCCGCACCGGGATTATGGCCGGCTCCCCCTGCCCGGTCGAGGTGATGAAGAAGGTGCAGGCACAGATGGGCATGAGGGAGGTGACCATCTGCTACGGAATGACCGAGACGTCGCCGGTGTCGACCCAGAGCGCCCTCGACGATCCACTCGACAAGCGCGTGACGACCGTGGGGCGCATCCACCCCCACGCCGAGATCAAGATCGTCGATCCTGCCACGGGCGGGACCGTTCCGCGGGGGACCCCGGGCGAACTGTGCACCCGGGGGTATTTGGTGATGCTGGGATACTGGAACAACCCCGCGGCGACGCGCGATGCCATCGACGCGGCCCGCTGGATGCACACCGGCGATCTTGCGACGATGGACGACGAAGGGTACGTGAACATCGTTGGGCGCATCAAGGACATGATCATTCGGGGCGGCGAGAACATCTACCCGCGGGAGATCGAAGAGTTTCTGTACGGGCATTCGGCGGTGGCCGACGTCCAGGTGATCGGCGTGCCGAGCCGGGAGTACGGTGAGGAGGTCATGGCCTGGATCAAGTTGCGCGAAGGCGCCGTGGCGACCCCAGAAGAGTTAACGACATTCTGCCGGGGCCGGATCGCCACCTTCAAGATCCCGCGCTTCTGGAAGTTCACCGACAGTTTTCCCATGACGGTGACCGGGAAGATCCAAAAGTTTCGGATGCGCGAGATCGCCGTGTCCGAGCTGGGCCTGGAGCAGGCGGCCGGGATTCGCACCGCCTAGGCCGCATGGGCGTGGGGGGGTGCCGCCCGTCGACGACGTCGCAACCGGAGGCGGTTCATGCGCGGGGGGCAGAAGATCATCGGCGCGGTGATGTGCGTCACCGGCACGGTGTGGGTGTTGCAGGGAATCCGCGTGCTGCCGGGGAGCTTCATGACCGGTTCATCGTTCTGGGCGATCGTCGGCGCGGTGGTGGCCGTGGCGGGGATCGCCGTCTTCATCGGCCTGGCGCGGCCCGGTACCCGCTAGTGCAGGGCGTCACAATTAGGCCGCGTTGAGCGTTCTAAATGTGACAGGAGGAAATCGCCGTGAAGATCAAAGTGACCAGCATCTACGTGGACGATCAAGCGAAACCCCTGCGCTTCTACACCGGCGTCCTCGGCTTCGTGAAGAAGGCGGATTTCACGCAGGGGCCGTTTCGGTGGCTCACCGTGGCCTCGGCCGAGGAGCCGGACGGCACCGAGCTGCAGCTTGCCCCCAATAACAATCCGGCCGCTCGGGCCTACCAGCAGGCGATGTTCGAGCAGGGCCAGCCGGCCGCCATGTTCTATGTGGATGACGTGCAGCGCGAGTACGACCGCATGAAACCGCTAGGCGCGGAGTTCAGCATGCCCCCGACCAAAGTGACCGGTTCGACCATCGCCATGCTGAACGACACCTGCGGCAACCTGATCCAAATCGCTGCGCTCGACCGTTGTCAGAGGTGATCAGCTGATCGCGGACGCGGCCCGCGCTGCGCGCGACATTGATGACTGGCAAGTCCTCTTCCTCGGCCGCTCGGATCGCGCCTCACTGACATCTGGTCCTCTGCGGCGTGCAGACGGGCGCGAGGTCAGGATCCGCTCGAGCGGTGGCGGAAATGTGCCCGAGCCGCCTCCGGCCATGGTCCATAAGGCAGCGTCTGCTTGACGCCCTAGACTAACGACTCCCAGGGCCTTGCCGGCCCGGCGTTTCGACCCCCGCCGGCGAGTTCGATTTCGCGACCCTCTAGCCGCCTTCGGCTGAGGCTGCCGGAGGCAGGATAAGGCGGTACGCGACCGAATACAATCTTGTATACAAGATCACGATCATCTCCAGGCACGGGTGCACTCCGGCCGGAGAGAGGCTTGTGAATGGGCACCGTGGATGGCGGCCTGGATTCGCTGGTCAGAGTCTCCTCCGGCGCTCGCCCCCGAGAGGGGCAAGGGACGCCGGGAAGAGTGTTCCGCGCCGAGTCTGTGTACAACGTGCTGAAGGAACGGATCCTTAACTATCAACTGCGCCCCGCGCAGCGGATCGGCGAGATCCAGGTCGGCAATGAGCTTGGCGTCAGCCGGACACCGGCGCGCGAGGCGCTGCGCCGGCTGGAGCAGGAGGGGTGGCTGATCCTGGTCCCGCGGCAGGGGTACTACGTCCGTGCCTATACCCTGCGGGAGTTCGACGAGATCTACGACCTGCGGGTGGCGATCGAGCGCCATGCCTCGCGGACGGCCGCGGAGTTTGCCCCCCTTGCGTCGCTGTCCCGCGTGGCGGAGGATTGGGGCGCGCTTGAGGCCAGGCAACCGGCGATGACCCTGCTCGATTGGCTCGACGCCGATGAGACGTTCCACACTCTGGTGGCTGAGGCCGGCGGGAACCGAAGGTTGGTGGCAATGCTTCAGCGGATTAACGAGCGCCTCCGCATCATCCGTCGCATCGATTACACGAGACCCGAGCGGGCGACGCTCACGCGGGCCGAGCACCTGGAGATCCTCGAGCTCATCCAGGCACGCCGGGCCGCCGCCGCCGCCGACCGGATGGAGCAGCACATCTTGTCGAGCAAAGAGAGCGTGAGAGCCCTGGCTCAAATCTATTTCGTCCAGGAGTAGCCCAACCGTATGGGGCAGATCGTGCGAAACCGGATCTTCAAAAACGCGTACCGGGACTCCGTGGAGCTGATGCGCATCGCCGCCGAGCTGGAGCGGCTTCCCTCCGTGTCGCGGGCCGGGATGATGATGGCCACCCCGGCGAACCGCGAGGTGCTGGTCGATGCCGCGCTCCTCGATCCGGCGGCGGAGGGCGCGGGTCCCAGTGACCTGATCGTGGCCGTCGCCGCAGAGGACGAGGCGGCGGCCACGAGCGCCCTCGATCGCGCCACGGCGCTGCTCGCCGGCTCGGGCGACGCGCGTCCCTCCGAACAGCGGGCGCGGGTCGCCGCGACGATCTACGAGGCGCTGGTTGGGCTGCCCACGGCCAACCTCGTGTTGGTCTCGACCCCGGGCCCCTACGCCACGGCGGAGGCCCTGAAAGCGCTCAAGCGCGGCCTGCACGTATTTTTGTTCAGCGATAACGTGCCGGTGGCCGACGAGATCGAGCTTAAGCAGCTGGCGGAGCGCAAGGGGTTGTTGGTAATGGGACCGGACTGCGGAACGGCGATCATCGACGGGATTCCGCTCGGGTTCGCGAACGTCGTCCGCCCCGGGCGCATCGGCCTCATTGGCGCCTCCGGCACCGGCCTGCAGCAGGTGTCCTGCCTCGTCGACCGGTTGGGGGAAGGGATCTCCCAGGCGATCGGGGTCGGCGGGCGCGACCTGGACGAGCGCGTCGGCGGGCGGATGACCCTGGCGGCGCTGCGCCGGCTTGCCGCGGACGGGGGTACCGCGGTGATCGTCCTCATCTCCAAGCCGCCGGCCCCGGCGGTGGCGCAACGGGTGCTGGCTGAGGCCCGCGGCTGCCCCAAGCCGGTCGTGGCCAACTTCCTCGGCGGAGATGCCGAGGCGGGGGTGGGGGGAGTCCTGTTCGCCGAGACCTTCGAAGACGCGGCGCGGACGGCGGTGGCCCTGGCCCGAGGGGTCTCATCCCCCGGCGAGGCGCCGGAAGCCGGGACGCCCCAGCGGGAGGCCTCCGGTCGAGACCCTGGCCTGCGGTTGGCTCCGGGACAGGACGCCATTCGCGGCCTGTACTGTGGGGGGTCACTGGCCGGGGAGGCGAAGCTCATCCTTCACCGCCTGCTCGGCGGGACCCGGGCCCAGCGCTACACGGTGATCGATCTCGGGGATGACGAGTACACCGTCGGCCGACCGCACCCGATGATCGATCCGCGCCTCCGGAACCAGTTCATCGTCGACGCGGCCCGGGATCCGCAGACCGCGGTCATCCTGCTCGACGTGGTCCTCGGGTACAATGCGCACCCGGATCCGGCGGGCGCGCTCGTCCCGGCGCTCGAGGAGGCCAGGCGCGAAGCCGGGCGCGCCGGGCGCCAGGTTGCCTTTGTCGCTTCAGTCTGCGGCACGGCGGCCGACCCTCAGGGTCTCGGCCGCCAGGAAGCGTGCCTGGAGTCGGCGGAGGTCCTCCTGGCCCCCAGCAACGCGCAGGCGGCCCAACTGGCGGCTCGCCTCGTCGGGGCGGGCGCCCCCGCGACGCGGCCGGCGCAGCCGGTCAGGCTCGACCCACACCGCACCGGCGGGACGCCGAATGCTCCACGCGGTTCCGGGGGGGAGGGCGGATGACAGCGGGTTCGCCGCCGGCCGGCCCTCGATTGTTCCCGGACGGGCTGCGGGCGCTGAACGTCGGACTGGCGGGCTTTGCGGAGCCACTCCGCGCCCACGGCGCGGAGTGCGTGCAGGTCGCGTGGCGGCCCCCCGCGGAGGCGGACCGTGACCTCGGACTCCTGGTCGCCCGATTGGAGGATGATCCGGACGATCCGATCGGTGGCCTGGTCGCCCGCGCGAACGCCGACGCGGTTAAGCAGATCCTTGAAGGCCGCCCGGTCCTGCTCGACGTGCAACCGGCCGAGAGCGTGATCCCGGGGATGACCCCGCGCATGTTGCTGCACAGCGGACCGCCGATCGAGTGGTCGCGGATGTGTGGACCGATGCGGGGGGCGGTGACCGGGGCCATCCTTTTCGAGGGGTGGGCGCGCGCCCCCGAAGAGGCGGAGGCGATGGCCGCGGGCGGGGGGATCCAGTTTTCGCCCTGCCACCAGCACCGAGCGGTCGGGCCGATGGCGGGCGTCGTCTCCCCATCGATGCCGGTGTTCGTCGTGGAAAACGCCGCCCACGGCAACCGCGCGTTCGCCACGTTGAACGAGGGGCTGGGAAAGGTGCTGCGCTACGGCGCCTTCGATGCGGACGTGATCCGACGGTTGAGGTGGTTCACCGAGACCCTCGGTCCGGCGCTCGGCCGCACCTTGCGGTCGGAGGGTTCGGTCGACCTGGCCGGCCTGACCGCCCAGGCCCTGCAGATGGGGGATGAGTGCCACAACCGCAACGCCGCCGCAACGTCGCTCTTTGTCCGAACGCTCGCGCCCGCGCTGGTTCGGGTCGTCGAGCGCGCGGACGCCGCCGCGGCGCTGGACTTCATCCGGGGCAACGACCACTTTTACCTCAACCTTTCGATGGCCGCCTGCAAGGCGACGCTCGACGCCGCCCACGGACGCGACGGCTCGACGGTGGTCACGGCGATGTCGCGGAACGGTGTCGAGTTTGGGATCCGCATGAGCGGGACCGGGGACACGTGGTTCACCGCGCCGGTGCCCGTGCCGGAGGGTCTGTACTTTCCCGGCTACGGACCCGCGGACGCCAACCCGGATCTGGGCGACAGCGCGATCACGGAAACGTGCGGGCTGGGGGGATTCGCGATGGCCGCGGCGCCGGCGATCGTCCGGTTCGTGGGGGGGACTCCCAGCGACGCGTTGGAAACGACCCGCGAGATGTACCGGATCACCCTGACCCGCCATCCAGGGTACACGATCGCCGGGCTCGGATTCGCCGGCACGCCCACGGGCATCGATGCCCGGCGCGTGGTCGAAAGCGGCACCCTGCCGGTGATCAACACGGGGATCGCGCACCGCAAGCCGGGGATCGGGCAGATCGGCGCCGGGATCACCCGGGCGCCGCTTGCCTGCTTCGCCGACGCCATCCGGGAACTGGGACGTCGGCTCGGCCTCGGGGGGGCGCGGTAATGGACCGCCGGGCGGTCATTGCCGTCGGGGGAAACGCGCTGATCAGGGACGGGCAGGCCGGCACCATCGCCGAGCAGTTTGAAAACGCTCGGGCCACGGTCCGTCCCATCGCCGCGCTGGTCGCGGACGGCTGGAAGATCGTGGTGACGCACGGGAACGGGCCCCAGGTTGGGTTCATCCTGCTCCGCTCGGAGCTGGTGGGAGCGTCGGCACCGGTCCCCCGGCTCTCGCTCGACATGTCCGTCGCCGATTCCCAGGGCGGGATCGGGTACATCATGGACAGTTCGTTTACGAGCGAGCTCGCGCGCCTCGGACTCCGCGACCGCGTGGCCTGCGTCCTCACCCATACGGTCGTCGCGTCGGACGACCCGGCCTTCAAAAAGCCGAGCAAGCCGATCGGCCCCTGGTACACGCCCGAGCAGGCGGCGGTCATGCAGCAGCGGGAGGGTTGGGTGATGGTGGAGGATGCCGGCCGGGGGTATCGGCGGGTCGTCCCCTCTCCCCGACCGCTGCGGATCGTCGAGGTGCCCCAGATCCGCGCGTTGGTGGAGCGGGAATTCGTGGTGATCGCGGTCGGCGGTGGGGGAATCCCCGTCGTGGAACCCGCCCCGGGCGAATACCAGGGCATCGAGGCGGTCATCGACAAGGACCTCGCCTCGGCGCTGCTGGCCGAGGCGCTCGATTTCCCGATGCTGATCGTTTCCACCGGGGTGGACCAGGTGGCCCTGCACTTCCGCCAGCCGAACCAGCGGTTCATCGATCGCATGACCGTGTCGGAGGCGCGGCGGGCCCTGGAGGCCGGCGAGTTTCCCGCGGGCAGCATGGGGCCGAAAATTCAGGCCGCGATCGGCTTTCTGGAGCGCGGAGGAAAAGAGGTGCTGATCACCTCACCGTACCGGCTGGCGCAGGCAGTGGCGGGCGCGACCGGCACGCGGATCGTGCCGGACCCGCAGGGGTGACCGCGGAGATTCGATAGGGGGGGGAGCGGTGGTGGCGATGATACAGGCGGAACCGTACGACTTCGATTTCGATCCCAGGGCAGCGGCCCTGCTCATCATCGATATGCAGAGGGATTTCGTGTACCCGGGAGGGTTCGGGGCGGCGCTTGGGAACGACACCTCGTTCCTGCTGCGGGCGGTGGCCCCCACCGAGCGCGTGCTGCACGCCGCCCGACGGGCAGGGATGTTCGTGGTGCACACCCGCGAAGGCCACCGGGGGGACCTCTCAGACTTGCCCTCGGCGAAGAAGGCGCGCGGCCGCTTGAAAGTCGGGATCGGGGATCCCGGGCCGATGGGCCGGATTTTGGTGCGGGGCGAATACGGACACGACATCGTGGACGAACTCCGGCCCGCCCCCGGCGAGCCGGTGGTGGACAAGCCGGGAAAGGGGGCGTTCTACGCGACCGATCTGGATGCGATCCTGCACGCTCGGGGGATCAGGCAGCTGATCGTCTGCGGGGTGACCACCGAGGTGTGCGTGCACACCTCGGTGCGCGAGGCCAACGATCGCGGCTACGACTGCCTCGTGCTCGAGGACTGCGTGGGGTCGTATTTCCCGGAGTTCCAAGAAGTTGGAATCAAGATGATCAAGGCTCAGGGCGGGATCTTCGGCTGGGTCAGCGACTCGGCCCGGTTCGTTGAGGCTTTGGCGAAGGCCACGAGCGCGCCAGCGACCAGCTCAGCACGAGGCTGACGTCCGGCGGCTGCCGGGGGGAGGGGTGGCATCTTGGCATCGGCGAGCGAATTTCGACCGCGGTTGTGGGTGCCCGGAGACTGGAACGCCTTCTTTGGTCTGTTTACGAACGTCGCACTCAACGTCATAGTGCTGTCCAGCCTGGCGCTGGGGGTCCTCAAGCTGCCGCCGAACGTCGTGTTCGGCCGCATCCTGCCGGCGTTGGGCATCGCGCTCCCACTCGGCAACATCTTCTACGCCTACCTCGCCTACCGGTTGGCGAAGCAGGAGCGACGCGACGACGTGGCCGCCATGCCCTACGGGCCCAGCGTGCCACATATGTTCATCGTCGTGTTCGTGATCATGCTGCCGATCGCGCTCAAGACCGGCGACCCGATCAAAGCCTGGGAAGCCGGCCTGGCGTGGTGCTTCATCATCGGGTTGATCATCCTGCTGGGCGCGTTCATCGGCCCGGCGATCCGCGCGTTCACCCCCAGGGCGGCGATGCTGGGCACGCTGGCCGGCATCTCCATCGCGTTCATCTCGATGCGCCCGGCGTTCCAGATGTGGGAGGCGCCGTGGATCGCCTTCGTCTCATTGGCCATCATCCTGGTGAGCTGGGTGGCAAACGTCCGGCTCCCGTTTGGCGTCCCCGGCGGGCTGGCGGCGGTCGTGATCGGGACCGCCGTCGGCTGGGTGGCGGTGCTGCTGGGCTGGACCGGGATCCTCGTGCCCTCGGCGGTCGGCGAGTCATTTCGGCAGTTCGGGCTGCACCTGCCGATTCCCGGGACGGAGGTGCTGCGGGGACTGCGTGATGTCGGGCCCCTGCTGGCGACGGCGATTCCGCTCGGCGTGTACAACTTCACCGAGGGGATGAACAACGTGGAGAGCGCCGCGGCGGGAGGTGACAGCTACAACCTCCGCTCGATTCTGCTCGCGGACGGCATCGGCGCGGTCATCGGCTCGTTCCTGGGGAGCCCCTTCCCGCCGGCCGTATACATCGGGCACCCCGGGTGGAAGGCCGTGGGGGGACGGATCGGCTATTCCCTCGCGACCGGCATCGTGACCGCGCTGGTAGCCTTCCTGGGGTTGGTGGCGCTGCTGTTGGCCCTGATTCCGATCCAGGCGCTGGTACCGATCCTGCTGTTCATCGGGTTGGTGATCGGCGCCCAGGCGTTTCAGACGACCCCGGCACGCCACGCGCCCGCGGTGGTGCTGGCGCTCCTGCCCAACATTGCCCTGTGGGCCAAAGGCCTTGTGGACGATGCCCTGCAGGCCGCTGGAGCCGATCCCGGGAAACTTGGGCTGGATAAGCTCGGCGTCGGCGACATCTATCACGGGATGTCGCTGTTCGGCGGTGGGGCCGTGCTCGCCGGCATGGTGCTGGGGGCGATCGCCGCCTTTGTCATCGACCGCGAGTTCAATCGCGCGGCGGTCGTCGCCGTCACCGCCGCGGTGCTTTCGTTCGTCGGCCTGATCAACACGGCCGGCCCGGTGGGCTGGAACGTCTCGCCCCCGGTCACGCTCGGCTACCTGCTGATGGGGGTGTGCTTCACGATGGTGTATCGGCGGGTCGGACACATGGCGGCCGCGACGGCGCCCCCGCTCGAGGTCGAGGGGGTGGGGCGCGGGTAGCCGCCGCGATGGGGTTCGACCTGTTTGTCAACGGCACCCTGATGCGAGGGCTCGCCCTCGCTGGGAACCTGGCGGGGGCGGAGTTTCTCGGGGAGGCTCAGACGGCGGCGATCTACCGCCTCTATTCGATTGACGACCGGCATCCCGGGATGTTCGAGGTCCCGGAAGGAGGGGTCTCCGTGGCCGGGGAGCTGTACCGCGTCAGCGACGATGTGTGGCGGCGCGTCGAGGCCGGCGAGCCCCCGGGGCTGTACCGCGGGACGGTGCTCCTCGAGGACGGCCGGCGGGTCGACGGCATGCTCTATCCTCGCGAACTGGCCGAAGGCCGGCATCGCGATATCTCCGCTCACGGGAGCTGGCGGGGCTATATGTCCGCGCGGTGAGCGGGGAAACGATCGGCGACCGCGTATTCATACCGCGGGGGTAGTGGAGTAAAACGCACACAGGAGGAGGGAGAACGTATGCGCATTGCCGCCGTTGCCATCGCGCTGGCCCTGTGTATGGGCTTTGCGCCGACCGTGCGCTCGCTGGGGGCCTCGCCCACACCGAGCACGGTCTCGGTGACCATCAGTCCGGGCGGGCATGCCTCGGCCGTGGGGTTCTCGACGCTGACATTTGGCTACTCGCCCGCGGCCATCACCGTCAAGCCGGGAACGACCGTGGTGTGGACCAACAAGTCGGTTTTGCCTGAGCCGCACTTCGTGACATTTCTGACCCCCGACCCCAAGACGGGGGAACTGCACGGAGGGCCGCCATTCGTGGCCGCGCGGCCGAAGCCGGGCAAGGAGGGTTCCAAAGACCCGAAGGACATGGAGTTTGTGGAGGACCCCTTCTACGTGCTGCCCTCGGAGGTGACCGGTGCGCCATTTCGGAACAGCGGCTACCTCTGGCCGGCGCGGTTGGGCCCGCCCGGCGCGCAGTCGAGTTGGAAGACCACCTTCACGGCCAAGGACGCCGGGAAGACGTTCATCTACACGTGCGTCATCCACCCTTGGATGGTGGGGAGGGTGACCGTCACGAAATAGACGCGCGGCAGAGCGGGGGCGGCCGGCGAGGGACCGCGACCGCCCCCGCTCCGGTTCTGGCCCCGGGGTTCGACGCGGGGCCTTTTTCTGTCCCTTTCGGAGCCCGGCCGGGAAACGCTCATGTCCCGGCCGGGCGTTGGTTCGCCTCTGGATGAGCGTGGGGGAGACAAGCCGATGGGGAGAGCGCGCGTGCGGGACCTGGGGATCGCCATCGGGCAGATGCCCACCGGTTCCCACAATGCCATCACGGACGTGCCGGGGGTGCTGGTCGGGCACCGCACGCTGATCTGGGACACGCCGCGGATGGCGCGCACGGGGGTGACGATGGTGATCCCCCGCGGCGGTGCGGTCTGGCGGGACCCCGTCTTCGCCGCCCACCACTCGTTCAACGGAAACGGCGAAATGACCGGACTGGTGTGGCTGGAGGAGGCGGGCCTGCTGGACGGCCCGATCGGCATCACCAACACGCACGCGGTGGGGTGGTGCGGGACGCGCTCGTGGGCTACGGCGTGGAGCGCGGGTATGTCACGGGCTTCACCCTGCCGGTGGTGGCGGAGACCTTCGACGGCTGGCTGAACGACATCAACGCGTTCCACGTCGAGCGGCACCACGCCTACGACGCCCTCGCCGCCGCGGCGGGGGGGGCCGTCCCCGAGGGGAACGTGGGCGGCGGCACGGGGATGCGGTGCCACGGGTTTAAGGGCGGGATCGGGACGTCTTCCCGGCTTGTCGAGAACGAGGCGGGGAGGTATGTGGTCGGCGCGCTTGTCCAGGCGAATTACGGGAGCATGCGCCACCTCCGGGTGGACGGCGTCCCGGTGGGGCGCGAGCTGGACCCGCGGGGGGCCGCCCCGAGCCCGGGCGGATCGATCATTGTGATCGTCGCCACCGACGCGCCGCTGTTGCCCGGTCAATGCCGGCGCTTCGCCCAGCGCGCCACCGTGGGTTTGGCCCGGGTCGGGGGGGTCGGGTATAACTCCAGCGGCGACATTTTCCTCGCGTTCGCCACCGGGAACCACCTGCCGGCCGTCTCTCGGACGCGGACGCTGCACGACCTGCGCATGCTGCCGCACGAGTATCTCAATCCGTTCTTCGATGCGGTGGCCGAGGCGGTGGAGGAATCGATCCTCAATGCGCTCGTCGCCGCGGAGACGATGGTGGGGTTCAAAGGGACCGCTCACACACTCCCCTTGGACGAACTCGCGGCGATCATGGCCCGCTACCGTCCGCGGGAGGAGCGGGAGGCCTGACCGGGGAACGCGACTCGGCGGACCCCGCGGGGGGAGGGTCTTCGGGGCGAAGGCGGGGAGACGACGGCTCGTCGAGAGGAGGACCGCATGTCGACAGGGATGCCCATCGGCGACGGGGATCCGGGGAGGGAGGTCCAGGGAGAGGCCGGGATCCTGACCGTCCGCGCCGGCCAGGCGCGCCGAACGTGGAACGGCATTCAGTACCTGACCGGACTGTCCGGCAAGAACGTCGGCGCGAGCCAGCTCTCGATGAATGTCGCGACGATTCCTCCGGGCGGCATCGCCTCCGCGCACATCCACGTGGGATTCGAGGTGATGCTCTACATCCTCGAGGGCCGCGTCCGGCACGAGTACGGGCCGGGATGCCAGCGCATCATCGATAACGAAGCGGGTGACTTCATCTTCATCGCCCCCGGGGTACCGCACGAGGTCGTCAACTTGAGCGACACGGACCCCGTCGTCGCGGTCGTGGCGCGGTCCGACGCATCGGAATGGGAGCACATCATCCGGTACGACCGCGCGCAGGCGCGCCCCGCGACGGACTGAACGGTCACCCCGGGTCCTACTCGGCCGACGGTGCCCCCATGATCGCCGAACGCTGGATGTCCTCGTAGCGGACCTTCGCCACGTCGAACCCCTCCAGGTTGGCCGCCAGTTTCTTGAAGGTCTGCTCGAAGCTGGGCAGGGTCTTGCGCTGTCGCGTCAGGGGGGTGGTCCGCGACAGGACGAAGTTCTTCACGTAGGGGTGGCTGAGGCCCCGCTTCTTGAGCCTGGCGACCACCTCCCCCAAGACCTCATCCGCGTGACGGACCATCGCGGCACGCTCTTCGCGCTCGGGAAGGGTCTTGGGGAACGCGCCCTTCAAGAACTTGTCGACCCGGCGGAGGATGGGTGCAAACGCCCCGCCGGCGAAGCGCTTGTTGCTCTCGTAGAGCAACCCGAGCGTGATAAAGTGTGCGGCTTCGAACTGGAAGGTGTAGTCCTCCTCCCCGCGCGATGGGGCCTCCTCGACCAACCCCCGGTACATGCGGATGACCTCGAGGGACTTTTCCTTCAGGTTGTGCGCCTTCTCGGTGTTGAGCGCAAGGATCTGGAAGGCCACTTCCGGCTCGGGGACGACGATCGAGGGGATCATGACCCCCCGGAGTTTTTCCGCAACCGTGCGGCGGTGGTTGCCGTTGGGGGTCCAGTACACGCCCGGGCCGGGCGACATGACGACGATGGGGTCGACGAATCGGTCGAGTTTTTTGACGGCCGTCAACAGGCGTTTGACATGGGTGGGGGAGAGGTCCCGTTGGTAGGGGGTGGGCTCGACCTTCGCGAGGGGGAGCAGGCAGAAGATGTGCCAGTGGTCCCCGACCGGTTCCCGGTAGATGGCCAAGGTCCGGCCGCCGTCACGGTCGATCTGTTCGGCCAGGGCCACGGCGTGCTTCGATGGGGTTTCGTCGGGAAAGACCGCCCAGTGTGCCATCGCCATCCGCCTCCCCCAGATTCGATGAGCCGGGGGGCCTCGCTCCCCCTGCGGCCATCATCCCTCCATTCGGTCCCGGCCGCCCACCCCCCCCTGTGAGGGGTCGCGCGCCGCGCCGCCGAATCCTTCGAACCGTTCGAGGCGGCCACGCCGTGGATCGAGGAGGGTTTCATGCGCCACGTCCCAGGGGAAAAGCAGACTGCGCTCCGGTGGGTGGACCAGGAAGCCGGTCGGCTCTCCCGGTTTTCGCAGGAGATCTGGAATTACGCCGAGCCTGCCTTTCGCGAGTATAAATCGGCCAAGGCCTATTGCGATCTGCTGCGGCGCGAAGGCTTTGCGGTGGAGGAGGGGTCGGGCGGAATGCCCACCGCGTTCGCCGCGAGCTACGGCGAAGGGGAGCCCGTTCTGGGTGCGTACGCCGAATACGACGCGGTGCCGGAGAACTCTCAGCAACCGGTTCCCTACCAGGCCCCCCGCGACGGGCTGCACCCTTGGGCGGCGGGGCACACCGATCCCCATTCCGCCTTGGGCGCCGCCGCGCTGACGGGCGTGCTCGCGGCCAAGGCCGCGATGCGGACGCACGGGCTGCGGGGAACCCTGCGGTTCTTCGGGGAGCCCGCCGAGAAGGTATGCGGGTCCAAGCCGGTGCACGCCGCCAAGGGGTACTACGACGGGGCCGACGCGTACGTCGCGTATCATCCCAGCCCGTACAACACCGTCGCCTGGGAGACGCACTGCGGCTCGTACTGGAGCCAGCTCTTCACCTTCGAGTGCCTGACCCCCGAGACGTGGGTCGACCAGTCGCTGCTGCCTTTCCGGCATGCCCATGCCGCGCCCCGGTGTCCGGGAGCGCTCGACGCCGTGTGCCTGATGTACACGACGACCAAGTACCTCAAAGAGGCGATGTTCCCGCACACCGGAACGTGGACGCTCAACGAGTTCATCATGGTGGCCGGGCAGTGCACGTCGGACAACCTGCCCCCGCGGATGAGCGCCATCCAGTATGCATGGCGGTCGCCCAGCCTGGCGATCCAAGAGCGGATCGCCCAGGTCTTGGAGCACAACGCCCAACACGTGGCGCAGGTCACCGGGTGTCGGGCGTCGAGCCGCTGGGTGACCAAGACCCGGGTCGGCCTGCCGAATCTTGCCCTCGCCGATCTGGCCTATCGGAACCTCGCGCTGGTCGGTCCTCCCGTCCTGGACGAGCCGGCCCGGCGGTTCGGGCGGGAGATCCAGAAGACCCTCGGGTTCACGCCGATGGAAGATCCGTTTGCCGGGAGCAGCCAGCGTCTCATCTCCCCTCAGGAGTACGAGGCAGTCCTGCGCGGTGGGATGCCCCCCTGGCAAACGAGCTTCACGTCGGACGACTATGTCGAGTATACGTGGCACGCCCCCACGGTCCGGGTGTTCACCGGGCGCCCCCGGTTGAAGCCGCCGGGCCCGGGATACGAGTACCCGGCCTGGGCTCACAACGCTCTGGGAGGAGTCCCGAGTTGCATCGACCCGATGATGTTGACCGCGGGGAAAACCATCGGCGCGACCCTTGTCGATCTGCTCACCCAACCCGACGAGCTGGCAAAGGCCAAGGCCGAATTCGCGGAGCGGACCGGTGGGGGCGTGGGGGGGCCCTCGTGGGTGGCCCCGCTGCTGCCGAGGGAGTTTGTCCCCCCAATCGACCTGCGGTGGCCGGAGTACGTGCGGACCCCACGGGGAGAGGAGTGGTGGATTCCCACGCCGCACGCCGGCTGACCCCGGCCCCGAGGCGGACGGCCGAGGTTACCGGCTCCGGTTGGGGAGCGCGAAGAAGAGGGCCAGCGCCACGTTCGTCGCCAGGCTGGCGGGAACGCTCACCCAGGCCAGGCCGAACGAGAGGAGGTAGAGCGGCGGGCCGAACGCGTAGGCCCGCGTGATCGCGCGAACCATCGCCGCATCGGCGCGGGAGTGCAGCAGCCGATGCCGGTGGCACGCGTACCGCCAGAGCAGGTTGAACACCACCGCGATCACCGTGAACGTCCCGCTGTAGACCAGCGCGGCCACTCGATCACCGCGCCGCTGAACGTACGCCGCGACCAGTGCCGTGGGAAAGGGCACGAACGTGACCCCTAACAGCAGCAGGCTGTTAAGGAGGAGCAGCGTGTGATCCGAGCGGCGGATGAGCGTGAAGAGGCGGTGGTGGTTGATCCACATGATCCCGATCGTGGCGAAACTCGTCAGGAACGCGAGGTAGGTCGGCCACTGAGCGAGGAGAGCGCGCAGCAGGTGCGACCCGCCGGTGGCGTCGCGGGGGACCTTGAGGTCCAGCACGAGGAGGGTGATGGCGATGGCGAAGACCCCATCGCTGAAGGCTTCGATTCGTGCGGTCTCCCCGCTCTCCTCCGTGGGGTTTCGGACGGCGGTTCCCATGCCGATAGGTCTTCGAGGACACCGCGCGCATTCCCGCCGGGGAACGGCCAGGCGGGGGACGCTGCGGCCTCGGCGGCCGGACGGAAACGCCGCGCGGGCCGGTCAAGTCACCCGAGGCAGCACCAATCCCTTGCTTGGTGACCGCTGGCGAGGTGCCTGGGGGAGATATCCTCGAGTGCTGGGGCTCGGGTGCGGCATTGGTCGACGGCGTGCGGGCAGCGCGGGTGGAAATCACAGCCTCGCGGTGGGCCGCGGCCCGACAGGCCGGCGGCCCGCGATCAGTGGCCGGGGCGCGCCGGAGGATGTTCTCCCACGGTGAGGATCAGCTTGCCCGTGACGTGGCCGGTCTCGAGCCGGGCGTGGGCCTCCCGAATCGTCTCTTCCCCGAGCTCACCGACCGTCGTGACGTGTGGGGCGGGAATGCGGCCGGCTTCGATCAGTGCGGTGAGGTCCGCCATCATCTCCCGGTACACCCGCCAGCGCACCGCCTCCCCGCTGCGCGCCCGGGCGCTGGTGGCCACGAAGTGGAACGTTCCGGACTTGGCCAGCAGCGGGCTTCGGTCCGGGCGCGAGACGTCGAGGCCGGGCCCGGGCGGCTCCTCCACGATGCTGACCACCCGTCCGTCGAAGTCGAGAGCGCGAAGACAGAGCGTCTTCATGTCGGCGCCGACAAAGTCGAACGCCGCCGCGACGCCGCGCCCGCCGGTCCGCTCGCGGACGTCGGCTTCGAGGACGTCGAGCGGACGCCCTCGGTACCCGATGAGATGATCCGCCTCCAGGCCCATGAGGTCGATCAGGTATCGCCGGCTCGTTTCTGTGCCGTAGGTCGCGATGATCGGCGACGCGCCGGCATGGCGCAGGAGCGGGATCGCGAAACTGCCCACGCCCCCGGCTCCCCCGGTGATCAGCACCGCCTCTCCCTGTTGAACCCGTGCCTTTCGCACGACCGATTCGTAGGCCGTGAGGCCGGCCACGCCGAGCGCGGCGGCTTGGGCGTGGCTGAGCCCTCTCGGCTTCGGGTGCACGAAGCACGGGGAGGTCGCGACGTAGGGGGCATAGGCCCCGTTGCTGCGCGGGCCGAACAATACCGCAAAGACCTCGTCTCCCGGCGCAAATTCGGTGACCGCCTCCCCGACCGCATCGATCGTGCCGGCAACATCGCGGCCCAGGATCGTCGGGAGAGCTACCGAGAGCCATCCCTGGCGCATCTTCCAATCGACCGGGTTCACCGCGATCGCCGCGACGCGGATGCGGACCTGTCCGGGTCCCGGCTGGGGCAGGGGCCACTCCGCCCAGCGAAGGTGCTCGACGCCGCCGAACGCATCCAGTACGATGGCCCTCATCACCCTACACGCCCCTCCCGCCAGGCGGCCGGCCCGCGGCCCTCGGCCGTTTCCGCGTGAGCCGTTCCACGACCGGAGAGGTATTCGTCCCGGGTCCCCGGGATCACTTCCCGCCGCTCCCTCGGCGGTCGGGGGGCGCACCGGTTGGTCGATCGATGGCGGAGCCTCGACGACAGGAGAGGGTCTCCCACGGTGAGAAGTTATGTGGAAAACCTCGGACGGTGCCAGGGGCGTGGGGAGGCTTCCCGCCCGCCCAACGTGTCGTGTGGCCGTTCATCGAACCCGCCGCACTTTGCGTGACCGTTCGATCCGAGAGGGGGAGGGAACCGAATGAGCCGGTCCGGTCCATCGCGATCTCGTGGAGGGGGACGGTTCAGCCGTCGCGCGCTGTTGCGGGCCGCCGGGGGAAGCATCGTGCTGACCGCGGCGGGCGGCGTGCGGCCGTGGCGTTACGCCGAGGCCGCGTCGGCCCAGGACAGCAAGACGCTCCTAGTCGGCGCCGATCTCCACAACATCCGAACGCTCGATCCCGCCCGCACGATCGAAGTCACGGGCATGATGATCGAGAAGGTGGCCTATGACACGTTGATCACGTTCGACGGCGAGGACCTCAAGACGCCGAAGCCGCTCCTGGCGACGAGTTGGAAGGTCGGGCCCGACGGCCGATCGTACACCTTCGCCCTGCGCTCGGGGGTGAAGTTTGTGAGCGGCAACGAACTGACGTCGGCGGACGTGAAGTGGTCGTTCGACCGCGTGCTCAACCTCAAGGCCAATACCCTGTTCCTGTTCAACGGCGTGCAGGAGGTCCTGGCGCCGGACCCCAGGACCGTCGTCATCCGGACCAAGGCCCCGCAGCCGTCGATCGTGCCGATCCTCTCGCATCCCGGATTGGGGATCGTGGACAGCAAGCTCCTGATGGAGAAGGGGGGCGATGCCGGTCCGGATGCCAAGAGCAAGGATCAGGCGGAACCGTATCTGAACGGCCGATCGGCGGGCAGCGGACCGTTCGTCCTCACCAGCTACACCCCGGCGCAAGAGCTCGTGCTCGCCCGGAATCCGAATTACTGGCGCGGGGCCGCGGGGCTCGAGCACATCGTCGTGCGGCACGTTCCCGAGCCCGTCACCCAGGCGCTGCAGGTGGTGCGCGGCGACCTTGACCTGGCCACCAGCATCGGGATCGATCAGATCGCGCCCCTGCGCCGCGCGCCGTCGGTGGTCGTCAAGACCAGCCCGGCGGCGACGACGTTCTACGTGCTGATGAACGCGAATCCCGAGGTGGGGGGGCCGTTCGCGAACGCGAAGGTGCAGCAGGCGGTGCGGTACGCACTGGACTATCGCGGCATCATGTCGATCGCCGGACCCGGGGCCGTCCGACTGGCCGGCGTGATCCCGACCCTGATGCCGGGGTCGCTCGATTCCAAGGAGGCGGTGAGGACCGACCCCGAGAAGGCGCGGGCGCTGCTCAAGGAGTCCGGCATCGCTCAGGTCAGGGGCAAGTTTTCGTATGCCAGCGACCAGGTCTCGTGGGGCATCCCCACCGCGATTCTGGCGCAGAAGATCCAGTCCGATATGGCGGCGGTGGGGATCGTGCTCGATCTGGAGGGTCTGCCGATCATCACCGCGCTCCAGCAGTACCGGGATGGAAAGAACCAGATCGGCGTGTGGGGGTGGGCCGCCGACTACCCGGATCCCAGCGACTTCCTCGTCTGGGCCCCCGGTCGCGTGGTGGGGAAGCGGGCGGGCTGGCTTCCATCGGCGACCCCGGCGGCCCAGAAGCTGGCCGCGCTGGCGGACGAGGCAGAGGCGGAGGTGGAGCCGCACAAGCGGGTGGCACTGTTGCAGGAGTTCGACCGGACGCTGGGGCAGGTCGGCCCGTTTGCGCCGCTGTTCCAGCCCGCCGTCCCATACGCCTACCGGGCGAACGTCGAGCGCGTCGCCTACCATACCGTGTGGGCGATTGACTTCTATCCAATCCGCAAAAGCGCGTAGCGCCGCACAGACCGGAGGGGGGATGAGCGTGAGCCAACAATCTCGAGGGGGACCAGCGCACGGCACCGAAGGCCTGCCGATCACCCGGCGCACCATGCTGCGCGTGGTGGGGCAGGGCATGGGCGTCGCGGCGGCGAGTCGCCTGGTGCCGATTCGCCGGGTCCGTGCCGCCTCCGCCGCGGACCGGGGGACGCTCGTGATGGCGCCGAGCTTCGTCATCCGAAGTCTCGATCCCGGCCACGCGCTGGAGCCGGTGGCGGAGATGATCTGTCACGCCGCCTACGACTCCCTCGTCACCTTTGACGGGGAGGATCTCCAGACGCCGAAGCCGTCCCTGGCTACGGCCTGGAAGGCGTCGGGCGACGGGCGAACCTATACGTTCACGCTCCGTCCCAACGTGACATTTGCGAGCGGCAACCCCATGACCTCCGCCGACGTCAAGTGGTCCCTGGAGCGGGTCATCAATCTGAAATCGAACCCCACTTTCTTCCTCGACGGGGTTGAGGCGGTGGAAGCTCCCACCCCCCAGACCGTCGTGCTCCGGCTCAAGACGCCGCAGCCCTCGATCGTGCCGATTCTCTCGAGCGGCAGCCTCGCGGTGCTCGACAGCAAGTTTGTGACCGAGCACGGAGGGGACGCGGGCCCGGACGCCAAGACGAAAGACCAGGCGGAAGCCTATCTGAACAGCCACTCCGCGGGGACGGGCGCGTTCACGCTGGACAGCTACATCCCGAACCAGGAGGTCGTGCTCGTCAGGAACCGTCAGCACTGGCGCGGTGCGGCGCAGATGGAGCGGATCGTGATCCGCAACATCCCGGAGGCATCGACCCAGGCGCTGCAGCTCGAGCGGGGCGACCTCGACATCGCGACGGGGCTCGGCCGGGACAACGCGCAGACCCTGCGGCGCGTGCCGAGCATCACGGTGCGGTCGAGCCGGGTGGCGACGTCGTTTGTCTTCATGATCAACGAGGACCCGGAGTTGAGCGGGCAGCTGTCGAACCCGAAGGTGATTCAGGCGATCCGATACGCGCTCGATTACGATGGGCTGCTGACGATCGCCGGCCCCGGAGCGGTGCGGATGGCGGGGGTGATCCCCAACTCGCTCCCGGGCGCTTTGGATCCCCATGAGGCCGTTCGCACGGACCGGGAGAAAGCCCGCGCCTTGCTCAAGGAGGCCGGGCTGGGGGCCGTGACCGGGAAACTGATGTACTCCAGCGACGCCACCGCATACGGGATTCAGTACTCGGTCGTGGCGCAGAAGATTCAAGCCGATCTCGCGGCCGTCGGGATCACCATCGAGCTGAATGGGCTTCCCGGCGCCCTGAGCCTCCAGCAGTACCGCGATGCGAAGGCCCCCGCGCTGTTCGGCGGGTACGCCGCCGACTATCCCGATGCCAGCGATTTCCTCGTCTACCTGCCCGGCCGATTGGTGGGGAAGCGCATGCGGTGGCCGGCCAGCGCCAGCCCCGCGGCGAAGGAGCTCGCGCAGTGGGGAGACGACGCTGAGGCGGAGGGGGATCCGCGAAAGCGGGTTGCGCTGCTCGAAAAAGTTCAGCGCCGCCTGCTCGAGATCGGCCCGTACGCGCCGCTCTTTCAGCCGGCGCTCCCGTGGGCGCACCGAGCGGATCTGCGGGGGGTGACGTTCCACAGCGTGTGGGGCGTCGACTTCCATGCGGTACGGCGCACCTAGGCGCCGCGGAGGACACCGGGTCGGGGCTGCGTCGGCGTGACCCTCCGCCGCTACATCATCCGGCGGGTGCTCCTCCTTCCGCCGATGCTCGTCGGCATCACGCTGTTGAGTTTCGTCCTTTCCCATGCCGTCCCCGCCGACCCCGTTTCGGCGAACCTTGGGGAGCAGGCGGCGGCGAATCCGGAGGTGGTAGCCGCCTTCCGGCACCGCTGGGGACTCGATCGCCCTCTGCCGCAGCAGTACGCGGTGTACCTGGGGCGGTTGGCCCAAGGCGACATGGGGATTTCGATCTCCACCCACCAGCCGGTCACGACCGACCTCCGGCAGCACCTGCCGGCGACGATCGAACTGGCCGTGGCGGCGATGATCTTGAGCCTGCTGCTCGGGATCCCGTTGGGGATTGCCTCCGCGGTCCGCCGCGACACCGCGCTCGACCAGATCAGCCGGGGCGGGTCGTTGGTCGGGGTTTCCGTGCCGGTCTTTTGGCTAGGCCTGGTGGCGCTGCTGATCTTCTACGCCCGGCTCGGGTGGGTGCCCTCTCCCGGGCAGCTGAGCCCCCGCCTTCCCCGTCCGCCCTTTGTCACGGGGTTCATCATGCTCGACGCCGCCCTCGCCGGGCGGATGGACATCGCCCGCGACGCGCTCGCGCACCTGGCGCTTCCGGCGCTCGTCCTGGCGGCGTACAGCGTCGGGGTGATCACCCGGATGATGCGCGGCAGCATGCTCGATGTGCTGGGCGAGGACTACGTCCGGACGGCCCGCGCCAAAGGCCTGTCGGGGCGGACCGTGACGCTTCGGCACGCGGCGCGCAACGCGCTGTTGCCGGTCCTGACCGTGATCGGGTTGAGCTTTGGCGGGTTGCTCTCGGGAGCCGTGGTCACCGAGAGCGTCTTTGCGTGGCCGGGCCTCGGTTCGTACGCGTTCCAGAGCGCGACCTCCTTGGATTTCCCCGCGATCATGGGCGTGGGGATCGTCGTGGCCAGCGTGTACATCCTCGTGAACTTGGTCGTCGACCTCGCCTACGCGGCCGTCGACCCCCGGATTCGGATGGGCTAGCGGGCGATGGTATCGGACGCGACCGCGCTCGTCGGTCCCGCGCGGAGGTCGATCCTCGGGCGTCTGCTGCCTCGACCGTTCGTGCGATCCCCGCTGGCGCTCGCCTCGCTGGCCGCCGTCGCGCTCTGGATTCTCGTGGCGGTCTTCGCTCCGGCGATCGCTCCGTACAATCCGCTCGCCCAGGATATCGTTGGACGGCTGGCGCCGCCGAGCCCGGCCCACTGGCTGGGCACCGATCCCCTCGGGCGGGACATCCTGAGCCGCATCCTGTACGGGGCGCGGCTGTCGATTCCGGTCGGCATCACCGCGGTGGCCCTGGCGGTGGTGTCCGGCACGCTGATCGGTAGCGTCGCCGGGGCGGCGGGCGGAGCCGTCGACGAGGTCATCATGCGCACGACCGATCTGATGCTGGCGTTTCCCACCGTGATCCTGGCGATGATCATCTCCGCGGCGCTGGGCGCCGGGATCCGGAACTCGGTGATCGCCATCATGGTGGCCTGGTGGCCGTCCTACGCCCGCTTCGCCCGCGCGCTCGTCCTCTCCGCGCGGGAGCGCGAGTACGTCGAGGCCGCCCGGGCGGTGGGTGCGTCCGCGATCCGCGTGTATCTCCGGCACATCATGGTCAACATCCTGTCCCCGATTGTGATTCTGGGCACGCTGGACGTCGGGCACGCCATCCTGACCTTCGCATCGCTGAGCTTTCTCGGACTGGGTCCCCCGCCGCAGATTCCCGAGTGGGGGTCGATGATCGCCACCGGCCGCGACTACCTCGACCAATGGTGGATCGGCACCTTCCCCGGTGCCGCGATCCTCAGCCTCGTGCTCGCGCTGAACATGGTGGGGGACAGCCTCCGCGACGCGCTGGATCCACGTCTGCGAAAGGGCTGACGACCCTCGTCGGCCGGGGGTGGCATACCCCACCGCCGCCCCACGTTTTCCCTACCGGCGTCAGTTCGCTGCGCGCGGTCGTCAAGCGCGGCTCCTCGGCGCGCGGAGGGAGGATCGCATGATGTGGCCGGCGATGGGCGGGGGGAGGTCGGAGACGGGCGGAGCGCCCGCGCCCATCGGTTCGCTGGTCCTCCGCGCTCCCGACGCGCCGATCGCCTACGTGGTGGACGGGTTCGCTCCACCCGCCCCGGCCGACGTCCTGCGGGTGCTGATCGTCTCCGAGGACCCGCAGAGGAGGGCGGAGGTCGCTGCGCTCCTCGCCGACGCACCCGAGTGTCGGGTCGTCGGCCGGACGAGTGCCGACCGTGACCTCCCCCGGGCCCTGGAGCGACTTCGCCCCGACGTCGTGGTGTGGGTCGCGGGCCCGGGTGGGGCTTTCTCCGACCGCTGGCCCGACATCGGAGGGGCGGCCCCCCCCGTGCTCGTCCTGGCGCCGGCGGATCCCACCGCGGACGTCGGATCCGCCGGCGGGGTCCAGGGCCTGCTTCCCCGTGATGTGGACGCGTCGAGTTTGACGGCTGCCCTCCAGGCGGTGGCGCAAGGGTTGATCGTCCTCGACCCGGTCTTCGCCAAAGGGCCGCGGACGCTTGTGGGCGGGACCTCGGCCGTTTTGCTCGAGGAGCTGACCCCCCGCGAAGTGGAGGTGCTGCGGCTCCTCGCGGAAGGCCTGCCCAACAAGCTCATTGCGCAGCAGCTTGGCATCAGCGAGCACACCGCGAAATTTCACATCGCCGCCATCTTCAGCAAATTGGACGCCCACACGCGCACCGAGGCCGTCGCCCGCGCGGCAGGATTGGGCCTGGTCGCGTTGTGACCCGCTATGCCGAGCGCGCCGCCCCCAGCCAAACGGGTGGGGCGCGCCGCGCTCCTCTCGGGTACACTCTGACCCGGAGGTGGGACAACAATGCGTGAGTTGGCAGCGGTGTCAGAGCAGTTGGCGGGAGTGATCGAAGCGACCGGCGCGAGCGTGCTCGGCGTGGAAGCCGGCTGGCGGTCTCGGGGGACCGGGGTGGTCTGGTCGGCGGACGGGCTGGTGGTGACGGCCGACCATGTCGTGCATCGCGAGGAGAGGGCCCGGGTTCGGCTGGCCGACGGACGCCTCGTCCCCGCGGAGGTCGTTGGGCGTGATCCGACCACCGATCTTGCCGTGCTGCGGGTCCGCGATCTCGCGTTGAGCGCGGCCTCGTGGACGGATTCCTCGGCCCTGCGGGTGGGGACCCTCATCGTGGCGCTGGGGCGGCCGGGACGGACACTGCGCGCGACGCTGGGAATCATCAGCGTCCTGGGGGAGGAGTGGCAGACACCCGCGGGCGGACGGCTCGATCGATATCTGGAGGCCGACGTCCGACTGTACCCGGGGTTCTCGGGCGGGCCGCTCCTCGACAGCGCGGGGGGCGTACTGGGCGTAAACACCGCCGGGCTTCGGCGCGGTGGGAGCCTTACGGTCGTGACCCCGACGATCCGCCGGGTGGCGGAGGCGCTGGTAACCCACGGGCGGGTCCGGCACGGATACCTCGGCGTCGCCACCCACTCGGTGCGGCTCGCCGCCACGATCGCGGATCAACTCGGACAGGAGCGGGGACTTTTGGTCCTGGAGGTGGAGCCGGGAAGCCCGGCGGATCAGGGCGGCGTGCTCCTCGGCGACACCATCGCCGCGGTCGATGGCCAGCCCGTCCGGTATCCGGAGGAGTTGTTCGGGCTGTTGTCCGGGGAGCGCATCGGTCGCGCCGCCCCCCTCAGAATCGTCCGGGCTGGGACGGTGCAGCCCCTCACGATCACCGTCGGGGAACGACTGCGGCGCACCGCCTAAGGGGCGGGGATCTCGTGAGTTCCTCAAGGCCGGGCCGGGGTCTGTCCGAGGGAGGGGGGCGGGCCCCGGCCGCTTTGGGGGCTCGACGCTGGCGATCGCGTCCCGGCTTCCCCAGTGTCGTGCGTCGGGTGTCGAATCTCAAACGCGGCCCTCGGCCGTCGCCGTGCCCGGGCTTTCTGATCCGCATGAACCGCCGCGGGCGCGAACCGAGTGCGGCCGAGGGGAGGGGGGCCCCACCGCTGTCGGCCCGGGGACGCGTCTTGATCGTCGGCGTCTAGGGTGTATGCTGAGGGTATGCCTGACCCGGCGGTGTTTCAGCAGAGCCCGTTGTTTGCCCACCTTTCGGCCGGCCCGCTCGCTCGGCTCGCGGCGCTGGCCCAGGCGCGTCGGTACGCCAAGGACCAGGTGATCTTTAGTGAAGGGGATCCCGGGTCGGCCCTCTATACCATTGTGAAGGGGCGGATCAAGATCGCGCGCAGTTCGCTCGACGGCAAGGAGCGGACGATCGCCCTGCTGGGGCGCGGGGACTTCTTTGGCGAATTGGCCCTGCTCGACGGAGACCCGCGCTCGGCCGATGCGATCGCCGTCGAGGCCTCGGAGGTCCTGATCGTGCCCCGCGAGGCATTCCGTGGGTTTCTCCTGGAGCATCCCCAGGTGGCGATGGATCTGCTCGTCGTGCTGAGCCGGCGGCTGCGGCGCACCTCCCAGATTGTGCACGACGCGGCCTTCTTCGACGTCCGCGGGAGGCTGGCGCGTTTGCTGCTCGAGCTCGCCCAGGCTGAAGGGCAGGGGGCGTCCGCAGATTCCCTTGTGTGTCCGCTCCTCACCCAGGCCGAGTTGGCCAATATGGTCGGCGTCACCCGGGAGAGCATCAACAAATGGCTCCGCGTGTTCGTGCAGCAGGGCGCCATTGCCCGCAGGCGCGGCCGGCTCGTGGTGACCGATCCGGAAAGCCTCGAACGGGAGCTGGCCTAAGGCGCATCCCTTCTTTAGGCGAGCACAATCCGCTCCCCGCTCATGTCGGTGATGATCGCCAGCGCTTCGATCGGCACCCCCAGCGGCGCCAAGACCCCGCGTCCCCCTTCAAAGGCCTTTTCGATGACCACGCCAATCCCGACCACCGCCGCCCCCGCCGCGTCGGCCAGGCGGGCCAGCCCGAGGATCGTCTGTCCGGTGGCGAGGAAATCGTCGACGATGAGCACCCGGTCGCTGGGGGACACGTATTCCGGCGAGACGATCAGCTCGACCGTGCGGTGCTTGGTGTGCGACGGGGCGATCGTGAGCAGGACTTGGTCGGGCATGGTGATTGGTCTGGTCTTTCGCGCGTACACGACGGGGATGCCGAGGTGCTGTGCGGTACTGAGCGCCGGGGCGATTCCAGAGATTTCCGCGGTGAGGACCTTGGTGGCATGGGCTGGAGCGAAGCGGTGGGCGAGTTCGCGGCCGCATTCGTTCATGAGGACGGGGTCGATCTGATGGTTGATGAACCCGTCCACCTTGAGGATGCCCCCGCCGAGGTTCCGGCCTTCTTTCAAGATCCGGGCCTTGAGCGCGTCCACGAGTTCCCTCCTGCTCAAACGTGCGGTGACGTGTCGGACGCGCCCCCGGACACTGAGCGAGCCGCGGCCCGCGCGGTATTGTCTAGGGCGTGTCGAACGTCACCGGCCTTCGAGCACCCGCATCAACAGCCGCGTGTCGTTGGACGTCACCCCGTCGACGCCGAGCGCGAGGCAGCGGCGAAGCGCCGCCTCCTCGTCGACGGTCCAGACCGAGACCCTCAATCCCGCGGCGTGCGCCTCGTCGACGTCCGATTGCGATACGTAGCGCCAATCGGGGCACAGCGCGTCCGCGCCCGCGGCCCGCGCCGCGGCCGGGGCATCGGCGAGGCGGGCCGCGTAGATAATTCCGGTTTGGAGCCGTGGGGCGAGCGCGTGGATCGTCCGGACGCACCGGTGATCGAACGACATCGCCAGGACGTCGCGTTCCATGCCGGCGCGGTCGACGAGATCGATGATCTGGCGCTCGATCCCCTCGTACGGCAGCGGATCGTTCTTGATCTCCAGCTCGACGACCGCGCGGTCGCGCGCGAGCTGGAGGACCTCCTCGAGCAACGGGATTCGTTCCCCGGCGAACTGGGGCCCGAACCAGCGACCGGCGTCTAGGCGGCGGAGCTCGGCGAGGGTAAGGGTTTCGACCGGCCCCTGGCCATCCGTGGTGCGGTCGACGCGCTGATCGTGAATCGTGACGATGGCGCCGTCGCGCGTGCGGCGGGCGTCGCATTCGAGCGCTCGGGCGCCCAGGTCGAGCGCGAGCCGGAACGCGGCGAGGGTGTTCTCCGGGGCGTGCTTGGACGCCCCGCGGTGGGCCACGCCAAGCGGCCGCCCCGCCCCCCAGAATCCGGTTTCCTCCGTCGTCGCGTCGCCGGTTCGGCGAGGTGTGTTCACGAAGTGTGCGAGTCCTCACCCGTCGGATTGCTGTTCGACAATTGCCCGGCGCGCGGGCGGTTCCCTCCTCGCGGCGCGGCCCTCGCCGGCGGGCGGCGGCTGCGTGCCCCCGGGCGGCGGTCGGTGGCGGAGGGAGGATTGCGGTGCGGACGCCCGGTATTCTGCTCATGAATGTTAGTCGAGGGAGGGGCTGCGATGGTGAAGCGTCTGGGGATCGCCCTGCTTGCGCTGCTTGTCGCCGTGCCGCTGTGGGCGGCCGGACCGGCCGGCGCGGCGGTGGAACTCAAGTTCTTCTATCCCGTGAGCGTGTCGGGGCCGCTGGCGAAGGTGATGGACGGGTTGGTCGGCGATTTCAACCGCGCCCACCCCGGGATCTCCGTCACCCCCGTCTTCGCCGGCGGGTACGACGAGGCGATGGCCAAAACCCAAACCGCCGTCCTCGGCGGGTCTCCGCCCGACGTGGCGGTGCTGCTCTCCACCGATCTCTTCACCCTGCTCGACATGAACGCGATCATTCCGCTGGATGAGTTTGTGGAACAGTCGGGCGGCGATCACTTCCGCAGCGACATCTTCGAGGCGTTCTGGCTGAACTCGCGGGTCGGCAAGACGACCTACTCGATTCCGTTTCAGCGCAGCACGATCATCCTCTACTATAATAAGGACGCATTCGAGAAGGCGGGGTTGGATCCGGCCAAGCCGCCGAAGAACTGGACCGACCTGACCGAATACGCTCAGAAGCTGACCACGCGCGACGCGTCCGGTAACGTCACCCGGTGGGGAGTGGGGATCCCGACGACCGGGTTCACCTACTGGCTATTCCAGGGATTCGCCGCCGAGGCGGGGGCGAAGCAACTGGCGAACGGCGACGGCACCGCGGCGTTCTTCAACACACCCCAGACGCACGCCGCTTTGGACTTCTGGCTCAAACTTCAGGATATGAAGGTCGAGCCGGGCAACGTCACGGATTGGGGGACGCTGCCGACGCAGTTCGTGGCGGGCAAGTTCGCTATGATCTACCATTCCACGGGCAGTCTGACCTTCGTGAAAAGCAACGCCACCTTCCCATTTGGCACCGCGTTCATGCCGGCGGACAAACAATACGGCACCCCCACCGGCGGGGGAAACCTGTACATCTTCAAGAACATCCCTCGCGAGCGGCAGAAGGCGGCGTGGGAGTTCGTGCAGTGGATGACGGCACCGCAGCAGGCGGCGCGGTGGAGCGAGGCCTCCGGCTACGTGGCCGTGCGGAAGTCGGCGTTCAACATCGAGCTGTACAAGGCGTACACGGCGAAGTTCCCGCAGGCGCTGACGGCGCGCGACCAACTTCCGTATGCGCAGGCCGAGCTTTCCACGCACAACAGCGCCCAGGTCCAAAAGGTGCTCTCCGACAACCTGCAGGCGGCGCTGACCCGCGCCAAGACCGCGGATCAAGCGCTCGCCGCCGCGCAGCAGGAAGCCGACCAGATCCTCAGTCAGTTCAAGAAGAAATAGGCAACGCTTAGGGGCGGCCGCGGCCCGGCTGGCCGACGGCACGCCGCTCCCGATTACCCGAGGTAGGCTCGCCGCACCGAGGCGTCGCCCAGGAGTCGGTCGGCGGGGCCCTCCATGACGACCCGGCCCGCCTCGAGCACGTAGGCCTGGTCCGCGGTTTCCAGCGCGAGGTGGGCGTTCTGCTCGACCAGGAGAATCGGTACGCCCCGAGCGTTGAGGTCGTGGATGATGTCGAAGATGCGCTCCACGAGGATCGGCGCCAGGCCGAGCGAGGGTTCGTCGAGCATCAGGAGGCGGGGCCGCGACATGAGCCCCCGGGCGATGGCCACCATCTGTTGCTCGCCGCCGGAGAGCGTCCCGGCGCTCTGGCCGCGGCGCGTCCCCAGCGTCGGGAAGCGCTCCAGCATCGCCGCCAGGTCGCGCTCGACCTCTCGATCGCGGCGGGCGTAGGCGCCGGCGCGGAGGTTGTCGAGCACGGTCATCCGCGCCAGGACCTGGCGGCCCTCGGGGACGTGTGCCACCCCCCGGCTGACGATCCAGTCGGGACGGGCCCCACCGATCGACTTGCCGTGCAAGCGGATCCGCCCGCGGTGGGGGCGGACCAGGCCCGAGACGGTGCGCAGCAGCGTCGTTTTGCCCGCCCCGTTCGCGCCGATGAGCGTGACGATCTGACCTTCCCTCACCTGGAGCGATACCTGGTGGAGGACCTCGGCAGGACCGTAGCCGGCGTCCACCTCATCAATCGCCAGCACCGTCGCCCCCGCCTCTGACCGGCGGGGAGCTGGCCGTCGCGTCGTCCGCCCGCCCAGGTACGCTTCCACCACGGCCGGGTCCGTCCGAACCTCCTGCGGCGTCCCCTGCGCGATCTTCCGGCCGAAGTTGAGGACGGCGATCCGGTCGCAGACCCCCATCACGAGCTTCATATCGTGCTCGATCAGGAGGATCGTGAGGCCGGCCTCCCGCCGCAGCCGGGTGATGAGGTCCATCATGGCCTGAGTCTCAGCCGGGTTCATGCCGGCGGCCGGTTCGTCGAGGAGCAGGAGCCGGGGCTCCGCGGCCAGAGCCCGCGCAATTTCCAGTCGGCGCTGATCGCCGTAGGGTAGCGAACCCGCCGTCTCCGTCGCTCGCCCGCCTAGCCCGACGAGTTCGAGCAACGCCGCCGCGCGTGCCCGCACACGGGCTTCTTCCGCCCGATGCGCGGACGTCCCCAGCACGGCCGCCAGCAGCGTCCCCCGCGTCCGTGCATGCTCACCGACGACCACGTTTTCGAGGGCGGACATCTCCCGGAAGAGGCGGATGTTTTGAAAGGTCCGGGCAATCCCCATGGTGGCGACCCGGTCGGCGCTGCGGTGGCCGATCGTCTCGCCCTGGAACCGCACCCGGCCGGAGGTCGGAGGCAGAAACCCCGTCATGATGTTGAACAGCGTCGTTTTGCCGGCGCCGTTCGGCCCGATCAGACCAAAGATCTCTCCCTCCGCGACCGTGAAGGAGACGTTCTCCACGGCGGCGAGCCCGCCAAACGCCCGCGAGACCTGCTCACAGGCGAGCACGCCGCCACCTCCAGAGCCGCGGGCTCAGGACCCCGTTCGGCAGGTAGATCGTGACCAGGACGAGGATCGCGCCGTTCATGAGCAGACGGTATTCGCGCAAGAACCGTAGCGACTCCGGCAGAATTGTGAGGACCATCCCGCCGATGATCGGACCGAAGAAGCTCGCCGTCCCCCCGAAGATCGCGTAGGTCAGAATGTTGACGGCTTCGGAGAAGCTCGCCTGAGCGGGGTTGATGATGTAGGTGAAGTGCACCGAGAGCCCGCCGGCGAGACCGGAGATGAGGCCGGCGAGGGCGAAGGCCAGCACCTTGTAGTAGGTGATCCGAATCCCCATCGCCTGGGCGGCGGTCTCATCCTGGCGGATCGCGGCGAACGCCCGCCCGACCTTCGACCGCTCCAGACGGTAGAAGAAGAATGCGGCCGCCAGCAAGATGCCGTAGACGTGCCAGAAGGTGACCAGCGCCGGAATTCCCACCAACCCCAACGCGCCCCCCGTGATCTTGAGGTTGAGGGCGACGACGCGGACGACCTCGCCGAAGGCGAGGGTGGCGATGGCCAGGTAGACGCCGCGCAGCCGGAGCGACGGAACCCCAATGACGACCGCGACGAGCATCGCCAGCCCGGATCCGGCGAGAAGGGCGACCCACAGCGGGGTGTGATAGTTGCGAGTCAAGATCGCCGCCGCGTAGCCTCCGATCGCTGCCAGGGCGGCGTTGCCGAGGGAGAGCTGGCCGGCCATCAGTGTGACGTAGATGGACAGGGCGAGGAGGGCCGCCACCCCGGCAAAGAGGATCAGCGTGCTGTAGGCGGCATAAAACGAAAGGATCACGGACATCCCCGCCGCCTCCCCCCGCCGCCGATCCGCATTCAGGCCTCGCGGCCCTGCTGCTGTCCTAACAGGCCGGTGGGCCTCACGACCAGCACGAGGAACAGCAGCCCGAAGGCGACGCCGTCCCGGTAGCTGCTGTTCAGGTACTGGACGATCATGATCTCGCCGATGCCCATCACCAGGCCTCCCAGCACGGCGCCGGTGATGTCTCCCATGCCTCCGAGGATGATCGCGGCGAGCCCTTTGAGCCCGTAGGTGGTGCCCATGAATGGGGAGACGCTCCCCTGGAGGAGCATGCCGACCAACACCCCGGCGACACCACCGAGGGCGGAGCTGAGGAAGAACGTGAACAGCACCACCCGGTCGAACGGCATCCCGAGGAGGCTCGCCGTGGCGGGGTTCTCGGCGACCGCCCGGATCGCCAGCCCCAGCTTGGTGCGGGTGAGGAGCAGGCGGAGGCCGACCAGCAGCAGGACCGTCGTGGCCAGGACGATGATCTGCAGGAGGCTGACGGTGACCCCGCCGCCGGAAATGAATCGGATGGGCACCGCACTCGGAGGATAGCTGAGCGGCTCCGATCCCCAGAGGATCTGCGCCAGATTGACCAGGATCAGGGCGATGCCGATGGAGGTGATCAGCGACGACAGGCGGCCGGCCTGGCGGACGCGGAGCGGGCGAAAGGCGATGCGGTCGATGGCGATGCCGAGGAGGCCGGTGCCGATCGAGGCACCGAGCAGGGCCTCGAGGAAGTTGGCATTCAGGCGGGTGAACAGCGTGTAGGCGAACAACGCGCCGACGGCCAGGATGGCGGCGTGGGCCAGGTTGATGATTTCGAGCACGCCGAAGATCAGCGTGAACCCGAGCGCGAACAGCGCGTAGACCGAACCGAGGGAGATGCCGTTGATCAGCTGTTGGAGGAAGACGACCATCGGGGAAGGGGGGGAGGGGCCCTCGGCGCCCTCCCCCCGCCTACTTCGAAGGGGTCAACTCGACGAATCGGCCGCCGCGCACCACCGCGACGTACGTGCGCGGCTGGATGACGTCCCGGTCCGGCCCGATGCTGATCCTCCCCAGCGGAGTTTCAAAGTTCTTGATCGTGGTAAGGGCCTGGGCGATCCTGCCGCGCTGCGCCTTGATGTCTTCGCCGCCCGTCAGGTTCGCACGACGGACCGCCTCGGCTACGACCAAGGCGCCCGCGTACGCCTGGGCGGCAAACTGGTTGGGCTCCTTCTTGTACGTGGCCCGGTACGAATCGTAAAACTTGAGGTTGACCGAAGTCGGCGCGCTCGGCACCCAGGCGGTGCCGACGATCAGCCCCTCCGCCGCCGCCCCCGCTCGGGTGATGATGTTGGTGTCGTTGAACCCGTTGCCGCCGATGAACGGGACGGTGATGCCGAGGTTGTGGGCCTGAATCAGGAGCAGGGTTCCTTCGCGAGCCAGGGCGCTGACCACGATCGCCTGGGGGTTGGCCGCCTTCGCTTTGGTGAGCTGCGCCGAGAAGTCGCTGTCCCCTCTGGCGAAGGTGATCGTGTCGGCGATCTGGATCCCATTCTTCTGCAGTTCCTCGGCGAACGTTTTGTAGCCCGATACCGTAAAGTCGTCGGCGTTATCGTAGAGGACGACGACCCGCTGGAGGTTGAGGGTTGCCTTTGCCACGGCGATCGACTTCGGGATCTGTACAGCCTCTGGCGCCGACACCCGGAAGATCGTCGGGCCGATCTGCGGGATGCCCTTGGCGGTATTGCTGACGCCGACGACCGGCACCCCCGCCTGCACGGCGAGCGGATCGGCACCGAATGCCTGCGAGCTCAGAACGGGGCCGAGGATGGCCGCGACCTGATCGCGCTGGATGAACTTTTGGAACACGTTAATCGCGCCGTCCCGCCCGCCGCCGGTGTCTTCAAGGATCGGATCGATCTTCACCTGTCCCTTGTCGTTGATTTGCTTGAACGCCAGCATGAAGCCGTTTCGGATCGGCTCACCGTACACCGAGATGTCGCCGGTGATGCCGACGGCGAGGCCGATCTTCACCGGTTGAGACTGCGCCGCCCACCCGGCCGACGCGGCGAGGGCCAGCACCAGTATCGGGATTCCCCATCGCTTTGCGATCATGCGCCACCGCCCGTGTTTCCGAAGAGGATACGACGATGTGGGGGCGATTCCTCCGGCGGGCCATCAAGGCCCGCGGCAGGAGGTGCGTGGACGCGCACGCAATGAACCCTGTCGATCGCCGCCGTCATCGAGGAGGGAGCATGGAAGCGCAACCGGAGGGACCGTTGGGGTTGCGGGTGGGGCAGAAGGCCTCGCGAACGAAGTCGGTGACCGAGGCCGATCTCCGCATGTACGCGGAGATCACCGGCGACTACAATCCGCTCCACTTCGACGACGCGTTCGCCGCCCGGACGCGGTTTCGCCGCCGCGTCGCCCAAGGCGGGATCACCGCCGGCCTCCTGAACGCGCTCGTGGCCATGGATCTTCCGGGCCCGGGGACGGTGTTCATGAGCCAGTCGCTCACCTACCGAGCGCCGGTCTTCGTCGGTGATCTGCTCACGGCTACGGTGGAGGTGGCGGGGCTCAAACCCGACAAACCCGTCTGCCACCTCACGTTCACGATCAACAACCAGCACGGCGAGGTCGTTCTGGATGCAGACGCGTGGACGTACACGCTCCGGCCCGAGGATTCGGTGGCGGGTGGTCGGAACGTCCCCTCAGGTTAAGCGGAACGCTTCGCCCCGCCGCTGCAGTGCGGCGACGGCGCTCAGACCGGCGAGGCGCGAGGTCCGCGGATTCATCGGATCCATCGCGTTCTCGAAGCGCAGGGCAAATGAGCCAAACCGGCCGTCCGCCCAAATCTCGTGCCGCGAGCGGGGGATCGCCGGATCGGCGACGACCTCGACCTGGGTGCGGTCGAAGCCGATCCCCGCCAAGCTCACCGCGGCGGCGATGTTCACGTTTTGCGGGAAGTGCCGCACCGCCTCCCGGGCCGGCCCACGGTACACGACCAGGGGGGCCTCGAGCGGTTCCCGCAAGAGCCCCCGCTCGACGACGTACGGGGCGGTGTTGAGTCCTTCCGGCCGTTTGGTCGTGCGGTGCGTGACGCGCTCCAGATCGCCGAGCGCCCGCGCGGCGGCGAGCGCGTCGAGCCCGCCGACCCCCCCGGACGGCAGCCAGACCGTCACCCCGCGTCGCCGGGCGGCGTCTTCCAATGGCTCGCGGAGAGCGTCGTCGGCGAGCGCCCCGATGCTCATCAAGAGGAGATCACACCCGCCCTCTACGATCCGCAGCGCGTACGCATGGGCCGCGGCGTGGCCCGCGGCCTCGACCACCACCTCGGGCCGGGCGGCCAGGAGGCTGTCCGGATCGTAGACGACGGTGCCGCCCGCTCGGGCCAGGGACTCCTCAAGATCGGGTCGTCGGGATCGCGCCAGCAGCACGACGCGGCGGTAGGGGAGGCGGCGTTGTTCCAGGGCCTGCAGGACCAGCCTGCCAATCGCCCCCGCGCCGATGAGACCGAGGGTGGCGCCCGGAGCGGGGCTAAGAGGCACGGATGCTTCCCTCCCGCGTGCCCCCCGCCGCCGCGGTCGCGCGGACCGGCGGAATGAACTCCCCGTCCCCGGGCCGCGCCACGACGACGCCGTCCTCATAGGCCGGTCGGCCGCGGACAAACGTCCGCACCGCGCGGCCGCGCAGTTCCATCCCCTCGAACGGGGTCCAGCCCACGGGGCTGCGGAGATCCCGGCCCCGGACAGTCCAGACCACGTCTGGATCGAAAATCGTCAGATCCGCGTCCGCGCCCGGGAGCAGCGCGCCCTTGCGGGGGAACAGGCCGAAGTTGCGCGCGGGGCGCTCCGCCAGGAGCGAGATGAGGTCGAGGATCGAGATCCGCCCCGCGCCCACGCCGAAGTGGTGCAGGAGTGGAAGCAGCGTCTCCACCCCCGGAGCTCCCGATGCGTTCGCGAAGATGTCCAGGTCGCTCTTGCGGGCGCGGGTCCAGGGGGCATGATCCGAGGTCACCTGATCGATCCGTCCCGCGGCCAAGTCGCGCCACAGCCAGTCGACGTCCTGGCGTCCTCGGAGCGGGGGGTTGATCTTCGCGAAGGGTCCCAGGCGCTCCATTGCGGTCTCGTCCAACACGAGGTACTGGATGCAGGTCTCCGCCGTGACGTGCACCCCCTCCGTCCGGTAGCGGTGGATGAGATCGAACGAGCGGGGGACGCTAGCATGCACGATGTGGAGGTGGACAGAGGTGCCGTACGCCAACTCGAGGACGCGTCCCACCGCTTCGGTCTCCGACACGGGGGGGCGAGACCGGCAGTGAGCGATCGGGTCGGTCTGCCCCGCCGCACGGGCCCGCGCCACCCCCCGATCGGCGATGTCCTGGTTCTCGCAGTGCACGGCCACCGGCACCCCCATAGCGGCGATCCGATGAAAGGCGGCGAGCAGTTCTCCGTCGGGGATGCGCGGAAAGCGGACGGGGTCCGCTTCGTAGGTGGCCACTTTGAACGCGCACGCGCCCGCGCCGGCGATCCGTTCGATCTCGTTCAGCCCGCCTTCCTTGCGGATGGTACCGTAGAGCGCGACATCGCCCACGGCCTCCGCCCTCACGTCGGCCACCTTCTTCCGGAACGTCTCGAGGTCGGGGACGGCGGCCGGCATGTCATAGGGCATGTCGACGATCGTCGTCACTCCCCCCGCCACCGCCCCCTCGGTGCAGCGGGTGATGCCTTCGGCCGGTTCGCTTCGCGTGTGGACGTGCGTATCCACGATCCCGGGCAGAACGTACGCATGCTCGGTCGAGACCGTGCGCCGGGCCGGAGGGAGCGGGCCCTGGATCTCGCCGACGGCGGCGATCCTGGCACCGCGCACGCCGACATACCCTCGATCCAGAATCCGCTCGGGGGTGACCACGCGTCCTCCGACTACAAGATCGAACTCCGCCTTCGACACAGAGATCCTCCCGTGCCTGAAAGTCCCGCACGGTGTTCGTGACCCGGGCGCGGCCGTCCTCCCCAGGAGACCGCGGCGGCGCCGCGGAAGATCGGGGAGGCGGCGGGGCGCCGAGACCGTGCGGCGGCTGCCGCTTCCCGGGAGTTTTGCGATTCCGGCGGCGGGAGGTGGGAGAAACGGATGGGACCGATGCTGGCCGGCCGCGTGGCGTTCGTCACCGGTGCCGGATCAGGGATCGGACGGGCGATCGCCCTGAGGTTTGCTCGCGAAGGCGCCGGCGTGGCCGCGCTCGACCTGAACGGGCAGACCGCCGAGGAGACGGCGGCGGCCGTCCGCACGCTCGGAGTCCGAGGAGTCGCCCTCTGCGCGAACGTCAGCCGGGCCGGGGAAGTGGAGGCGGCGGTCGCGCACGCCCAGTCGCAGTTGGGGTCGATCGACATCTTGATCAACAACGCAGGCCTGACGCGCGATGCGACGATCCGAAACCTCACCGAGGCTGACTGGGACCTCGTCGTGGACGTGCACCTCAAGGGTACCTTTCTCTGCACGAAGGCCGTGGCGATACGCATGCGCGAGGCCGGCCGCGGAGGCGCCATCGTCAACATCTCGTCGATCTCCGGGAAGATTGGGAACTTCGGCCAGGCCAACTACGCGTCGGCGAAGGCGGGGATCGTGGCGCTGACCAAGGTCACCGCGCGCGAGTTTGCCCGGTACGCGGTGCGGGCGAACGCTATTCAGCCGGGGATGATCGATACGCCGATGACGCGCGCGCTCGGGGAAGAACGGCTCGCCCAGAGCGTCGCGGACACCCCGCTCGGGCGGTTGGGGACGCCGGAGGACGTCGCCGCGGTCGCCCTCTTCCTGGCGAGCGACCTCGCCGCCTACGTGACGGGGGCGGTGATCGAGGTGACCGGGGGAAGGTACCTGTAGCGGCCCGACACGAATCACCCGGATCGACGGGTGCCCCATCGGCACCGCGCGCCCCTCACCGCACGGCACTCCGGGACGGGAGGAGACAGTGCCCAAGCATCCGTACCGCTTCGAGCATCTCAGTTGGGAAGAGGTCAACGATGCGGTGCGCGCTCAACGGTGCGCGCTCATCCCCGTGGCGACAATCGAGGATCACGGCCCCCACCTTCCGGTGGATACGGACATCGTCATTGCCTCGACGGTCTGCGAGCGGGCGGCGCAACTCGCGCCGGGGGAGATCGTGCTCCTTCCGTGCGTACGCATCGGCTACAGCCCCCATCATCTGGACTTCCCCGGGACGCTCACCATTCGGTGGAATACGTTCGTCGAGTACCTGCTCGACATCACGCGGAGCCTGGCCCACCACGGGTTTCGAAAGATCCTGCTCGTGAACGGCCACGGGAGCAACCGACCGCTCGTGGAGCTGGCGGTGCGGCTGACGGTGGTCGAGCGGCCGGACGTTCACTGCGCGTATACCTCGTGGTGGGATCTTCACGACGTCCGCGCCGCCTTCAATGCGGTGCGCGAGTCCGAGGTCACGTCCCACGCCTGCGAGATCGAGACCTCGGTGTACCTGGCAGTGGACGCCTCCCGCGTGAAGATGGAGCGGGCGGAGCGCGACATGACCTACCAGATGTCCCCGCACTTCTGGGGGGATCTCGCGGGCCGCAAGCCCGACCCCTCCTACAAGAACGCCGTGTGGATGACCGAGTACTGGAGCGCGGATACTCGACACGGCGTCAAGGGCGACCCGACGAAGGCCACGGCGGAGAAGGGGCAGCGGGTCCTTGAGGCAGCTGGCCGCGAACTGGTGGAGATCGTCCGCGAGCTGCGGGCGCGCCCCATCAAGCCCAGGGTCCCGCACCAGGTCGAACCGGCCACCCCGCCCGGGATCGCCAAGACGTAACGCATGCCCGTCCGGGTCCCGCTCGCGCAGTTCGAGCTCGACCGTACCCCCGGCACGACCGACGTGCTGGTCTCGGCGGGGACCGACCCGCCGCTCGACCTGCCCTTGATCGCCATCGTCGGTGCCCGCCCCGGGCCGCTGGTCTGTGCCGCGGCCGGGGTGCACGGTGACGAATACGAGGGCCCGCGCGCCCTGTGGGAGCTGGCCCGGGATCTTCCGGCGTCGTCGCTACAGGGCAGCGTGGCGCTTCTCCCGGTCTGCAACCCGTGGGCGTTTGCGGCGGGGAGTCGGGCGACGCCGGAGGCCGTCGATGGGATCAATCTCGCGCGCATCTTTCCGGGGGACCCCGGGGGCCGGCCGACGCAGCGGCTGGCCGCTGAGCTGTTGGAGTTTGTGGTGCGCCAGAGGCCCGCGCTGTTCGTCGACCTGCACAGCGGCGGCGTCCGGTACCACTTCCTGCCCGTCGTCGGATACCGGCGGGGATTGGGTGACCCGGCCCGATCGCAGGCCGCGGCGCGGGCGTTTGGGGTTCCCCATCTCTGGGAGCTGCGCGATCACCCTGGGACGTTCAATGCGGAGGTCGCGCGCCGGGGGATTCCCACCGTCGGCACGGAGATGTCCGGCATGGGGGGATGTCTGGACGAGGACGTCGCCGCCACCCGCAACGGCGTCCTGAACCTCCTGCGGTGGCTGGGGATGCTGCGGGACAGGCCGGCGCCTCAGGTGCCGGGACCGTTCTGGCGGACCACCGATCTCCCCACGCCCTCTGCGGGGTACGCGGTCATCGATCGGGGAGTGGGGGAGACGGTCCGGCAGGGGGAAACGGTTGCGCGTGTCCTCGCTCCCTTTGGCGAGGCGCTCGGCGACGCGCGCGCGCCGCACGACGGCCGGGTCTGGGTCACCCGCCACCTCCGTACGATCGAATCGGGAGAGACCCTCGCCGCCGTCGCCCGCCCGGTCGATGACGGCGGGTGATCGCCGCGGAAGGATGGTCCACGCCGCGCGGGTTCCGAAGGGAGCCGCGCGCGGCCTGCCGGGGGCGCGGAGGAGACCCCCTTCGGCGCCTTGAAGCAGGCGACGGCATGACTGCGTCCATCGCCGATCGAATCGCCGCCGCCAACACCACCGCTCTCCACCGCCTCAACTCGGCGGCCCCCGTGCTGACCCGGATCCGCGAGGCCCGTGCCGCGATCCCCCACCTGGACGATCGCGTCCTGCTCCACGCCGGTCCCCCCTTGGCTTCCGGTGAAATGTGCGGCCCGATGCGGGGGGCCGTCCTCGGCGCCGTGTTGTACGAAGGATGGGCCCCCGATCTGTCCGCCGCTGCCATCCTCCTTGACCGCGGCGCGATCACGCTCCGCTGCACGCACGACGCCGGGGTGGTTGGGCCAATGGCCGGGATTATCTCCGCGTCCATGCCGCTGTTGGAGGTCCAGGACCGTGAGCACCGAACCACGACGTTTGCTCCCCTCAACGAGGGGATCGGCCAGGTGCTTCGGTTCGGGGCAAACGGGGAGGCGGTGATCGCGCGGCTCCGCTGGCTCCGCGACGTGCTGGCCCCCGCCCTCGACGCGGCGCTTCGGCAGCTCGACGGCATCCCGCTCGTGCCGCTGATGGCGCGGGCGCTAACGATGGGCGACGAGATGCACCAGCGCAACGTTGCCGCGACCGGCCTCCTTTTCCGGGCGCTGGCGCCGGCCCTGGCGGAGCGCGGTGCGTCCGGGCCGGCGCTCTCAAGCGTGCTCAGGTTTCTGGCGGAGAACGATCAGTTTTTCTTGAACCTGGCGATGGCCGCATCGCTGGCTATCACCGCGTCGATTCGGGAGATCCCGTACAGCACGATTGTGACCGTGATGAGCCGGAACGGGGTCGAGTTTGGGATCCGGGTAAGCGGCCTCGGTCCACGCTGGTTCACGGCGCCCGCTCCGGTGCCGGTGGGGATGTACTTTCCCGGCTTCACGGCGGAGGATGCCAATCCGGACATGGGGGACAGCGCCATCGTAGAAACGGTCGGCATCGGCGGGATGGCGATGGCGGCCGCACCGGCGGTGGTCGGCTTTGTGGGCCTGCCCTCGATGCGCGAGGCGTTGGCCACGACCCAATCGATGGCAGAAATCACCGTGGCGCCGAGCGCCGCCTTCAAGATCCCCACGCTCGATTTCGCGGGGGCGCCCACCGGGATTGACCTCCGGGCCGTCGTCAAGCTCGGGATCACCCCGGTGATCAACACCGGCATCGCGCACCGCGTGGCGGGCAAGGGCCAGATCGGGGCGGGCGTGGTGCGCGCTCCGCTGGCGGCATTCCAGCTGGCGCTCACGGCATTCGTCGCCCGCTACGCCGCCGATGCCTCGGTCCTCGCACCGGAGTAGATGGGAGAGACGCGCGTGCGCCGCAGCCTCGCAGACCTGGCACCTCCCGTACGGTTGCTCTGCGGAACGGGTCCAACAAACCCCGACCCGCGGGTCTTGCGGGCGCTTGGCGCTCCCCTCCTTGGGCAGTTCGACCCGGCGTTCACCGCGATAATGTCGGACGTCATCGAATTGGTGCGGGTCGTGTTCCAAACCGCCAACGCGCGAGCCTTCGCGGTGTCGGGGACCGGCCGGGCGGCGATGGAGGCCGCGCTGGCGTCCCTGATCGAGCCCGGGGACCGAGTGGTGGTGGCCAACTGCGGCCGGTTCGGCGATCTCTTCGCTGAGATCGCCTCGCGGTACGGCGCCCGGGTCGCGCAGGTCTGCGCCGAGTGGGGGCGGGTGGTCGAGCCCGGGGCGATCGAGGAGGCGCTGCGAAAAGAGCCGGCCAAGCTCGTGGCCGTGGTGCACGGGGAGACGAGCACGGGGATGTGGCAGCCCATCGATGAGATCGGCCCGATCTGCCGCGCGCACGGCTGCCTGCTCGTGGTCGACGCCGTCGTCACCCTGGGCGGGGTCCCGGTGGAGACCGACGCCTGGGAGGTCGACGTCTGCTTTGCCGGCACCCAGAAGTGTCTCGGGTGTCCCTCCGGAATGGGACCCATCACCTACAACGCCCGGGCCGAGGCGGCGCTGGCCGCGCGCCGGACCCCGGTCGTGAGCAATTACCTCGACCTCACTCAACTCCAGCGGTACTGGGGTCCCGAGCGCTTGAATCACCACACCCTCCCCACCAGTATGACCTACGGATTGCGCGAGGCGCTGCGGCTCGTTGTGGAGGAGGGGATTCCCGCCCGCGCCCTGCGCCACCGCCGCGCGGGAGACGCTCTCAAGGTCGGGCTCACGGCAATGGGGATGGAACTCTTCGGCGATCCCCGGCACCGCCTGCCGATGATCACGGCGGTCAAGGTCCCGGCAAACGTGGACGACGACGCGGCGCGGCGGCGGCTTCTCGACGAGTTTGGGATCGAGATCGCCACCTCGTTCGGCCCGCTGCGGGGCAAGATCTGGCGGATCGGGTTGATGGGGCCGAACGCCGGGTTGCCGGCGGTCCTGTCCGTGGTCGATGGGCTCGAGCACGTGCTGCGAGAATTCGGCGCGCCTGCGCCCCACGGGATAGGCGCTGAGGCCGCACGTGAAGCCTACCGGCTGTCCGGGTCGGATGCTCGATAATTCCCATCCGATCTCCGGTCGGGACGACCCGGATTCTTGCAGGCCCTCCTGAGGCGCGGCGACGATTTGCGCGCCCACGGCGCGACGGGTCGACCAATCGTTGCATCGCCCCGAGGCCCAACCCGCCTTGCCATTCCCGCAAATCGTGTGGCATACTAATACGGCATCAGCAGGCTGCAAAGTCGGTTGGTAGCATGCAGGATAGAGAGGTGGGACGGTATGGCAGGAGGGACAGTGAAGTGGTTCAGCGCCGAGAAGGGGTACGGCTTCATCACCCCCGAGGAAGGCACCAAGGATTTGTTCGTGCACTTCAGCGCAATTCAGGGTGAGGGGTACAAGACACTGAACGAAGGCGACAAGGTGGAGTACGAGGAGACCTCCGGGCAGAAGGGCCCGCAGGCCGCAAACGTGCGAGTGGTTCGCTAACGGGCGAGATCGCGTCGGTGCACGGCGGGGTGGGGATGGCGACAACAGGCCATCCCCTCCGAATTTTTTGTGATCGCTGAGCGGGGAGAGGGGACCTCATGCCACACGAGACGTACGCGACAAAATTTGGGCTCCGGCCGGTTGTCTATGGCCGGAAGGGGATGGTGGCGACGGCCAACCCGCTGGCCACCCAGGCCGGGGTTCGGATGCTGGCCCAGGGGGGAAACGCGGTCGACGCCATCGTCGCCGCGGCCGCAGCGATCGGCGTGGCGGAGCCCTACATGTCAGGGCTGGCCGGATGCGGCACGCTTCTGCTCACGCCCCCGGGCGAGAGCCCGCGGGCGCTCGTGTTCCTGGGGCGGGCGCCCACCGGGGCGGTACCCGAGCGATTCCCCGGGGGACGTCCCGACACCGGATATCTTGCGCCGGCGGTGCCCGGGAACCTCGCGGGGTGGGCGCGGGTCCTGGCTGACTACGGGAAGCTCTCCCTCGCGCATGTGCTCGAGCCTGCGATAGAGTTGGCCGAGCGGGGCGTCCCGTTCACCCCGTTCGATCACCAGATGTTCACGGAAAGTGCCCGCCGGCTGACCGCGGAGGGGGGCGAGACCTACCTGCACCACGGCCGCATCCCCGCGGTCGGAGCCCTTCTCGTTCAGCCGGATCTGGCGAAGACCTTTCGTCGGATCGCGGCGGACGGTATCGGCTACCTTTACGGTGGGCCTCTGGGGCGGGACACCGACCGGCTGATGCGCGATCGGGGGGGATTGATTGCGGAAGCGGATCTCCACGCGTATCCGGAGACATTGCAGTGGACGTCGCCGATCCAGACCACCTACCGGGGGGTGACGATCTTTGCGCCGCCGCCGCCGACGAGTGCGATCCAGGTGCTGGAGACGCTCAACGTGCTGGAGACGTTTGACGTCAAGGGTGGGGGCCACCTCAGCGCCGATCACCTGGCGATGATCGCCGAGGCGTCCCGCGCCGCCCGGGTGGATACCGATCGCCTGGTAGGCGATCCGGGCCGCGTGACCATCCCGGTGGCCAGGCTCCTTTCCTCCGAGCACACGACGGAGCTTCGGGCGGAGGCGGTCCGCCGTCTGCACGCCTCATCGACAGTGACCGGGGGCGTTCCCGCCGGGGGGTGCGCGGAGGGCGGAAGCGACGGGGTCGCCTCCACCACCCACCTGGCCGCCGCCGATGCGAGCGGCCTTGCGGTCAACATCACCCACAGCCTCGGGCACGGGTTTGGAAGCGGGGTCGTGGTCCCCGGCACCGGCGTGTGTCTCAACAACGCGATGCGCTGGTTTTCGCTGACGCCCGGCCACCCAAATGTGGTCGCGCCCGACAAAACCCACGAGTGGCCCGTGGCTCCGGTCCACCTCCACCGCCACGGGCGGTTCCTGGGGACGGTGGGGACCCCCGGGGCCTACGGAATCCTCGTCACCACCGTGCAGGTCCTGGTGCACCTGCTCGACTTCGGGCTCAACCTCCAGGACGCGATCGCCGCACCGCGGTTTCGCTGGATCGATGATGTCAGCGAGGGTGATCCGGTACCTCCGCGGGCGATGCGGGTGGAGTCCCGTGTACCCGAGGAGACGAGGGCGGAGCTTGCCGCCCGCGGGTATGAGATCGACACGCTGGGGGCGTGGTCGATGCGGGTGGGCGGGGTGCAGGGGATTCTCGCGGATCCCGACACCGGATGGATCGCCGGCGCCGCCGATCCCCGGCGGAATGGGTACGCGGTCGGCTGGTGAAATGAGGCGGGACATGGCCGCGTCATTCGGAGCGTGTTAGACTAGTTCGCCATGAAAAATGCAGCTCGAACAACGGATCTGGTACAGATCCGGTAGCGGGCTGAAGGGATGAGCGGGTCCTTTCGCCCGAAACTACCGCGTCGCACCGATCGTCACCATTCGATCCAGATTGTAGGTCAGA